>CATMOP010000077.1 GCA_950072225.1 uncultured Nitrospina sp. | reverse complement strand
CCGATCTAATGATGCCGACATTGCCCTTTTTATGAATGTGAGCGGGCATGATCCCGATCTTCGCTTTACCCGGAGAAATGACACCCGGGCAATTGGGCCCGACTAACCGGCTTTCTGTGCCTTGTAGATATTTATAGACATCCACCATATCGCTGACGGGAATTCCCTCGGTGATGCAAATGATCAACTCAATACCGGCATCCGCCGCCTCTAAAATCGCATCGGCGGCAAAGGGAGGGGGAACAAAGACCATGGTTGTGTTCGCCTTGGTTTTGACTACTGCGTCTCGCACGGTATTGAAGACGGGTACGTTTCCCAAAACTTTTTGTCCGCCTTTACCAGGGGTCACACCCCCTACAACACGGGTTCCATATTTCATGGATTGTTCGGTGTGGTACATGCCCTCACGCCCAGTGATGCCCTGGGTTATCAGCCTTGTCTTTTCATCAACGAGAATGCTCATTTTATTGCTTTGACCACTTTTTGGGCTCCGTCTTTCATTCCATCTCCGATGGCAAAGTTCAAACCGGAGTCTTTAAGAATCTGATGTCCTTCTTCCATATTGGTGCCTTCCATCCGCACCACAACGGGAATTTTGATATGGAGTTTTTTGGTTGCGGCGACTACCCCTCGGGCAAGAATGTCACAGCGAAGAATGCCGCCGAAGATATTAATAAATATTCCCTTAACAGATGGATCAGAAATGATGATGCGGAAACCGTTTTCAATCATCTCCTCATCGGCTCCGCCCCCGACATCAAGAAAATTAGCCGGTTCTCCGCCCGATAATTTAATGATATCCATTGTTGCCATTGCCAAGCCGGCTCCGTTAACCATGCAGCCAATATTTCCATCAAGCTTGATGTAGTTCAGATTGAATTTGCTGGCTTCCACTTCTGTGGGATCTTCTTCATCCAGGTCCCGGCATTCCTGGGTGTCTTTATGGCGGTACATTGCGTTGTCGTCTATGTCGACCTTCGCGTCCAAGGCCAGAACCCGCTCGTCAGAGGTAATGACAAGAGGGTTGATTTCCAGCATGGAGCAGTCTTCTTTAACAAAAGTCTCATAGAGATTGATGATAAAGGGAACAATTTTCTTTAAGGCATCTCCCTTAACGTTGAGGGCGAACGCTATTTTACGAGCCAGGTAAGGTTGAACACCGATTATTGGGTCCACCGTTTCCTTAAAGATTTTTTCCGGAGTGTCTGCGGCGACTTTTTCAATATCCATTCCTCCGGCTTCGCTGGCCATGATGAGAACCTGGCTGGTTTGCCGGTCTATCAAAATGCCCATATAGAGCTCTTTGGCTATGGACATGCCTTCCTCGATCAGCACTTTTTTAACCAGTCGGCCTTCGGGGCCGGTTTGGGGGGTGACGAGAGTCATGCCCAGAATATCGCCAGCATACTTTTCAGCTTCCGGTGGACTTTTTGCCAGTTTGACGCCGCCGCCTTTTCCTCGTCCTCCCGCATGAATCTGGGCCTTGACCACCACGACATCGGTGCCAAGCTTTTTAGCGGCTTCAGCGGCTTCTGATTTTTTGGTAATCAGGATTCCGTTAGGCACAGGAACATTATATTTCCTTAAAATCTCTTTGGCTTGATACTCGTGAATCTTCATGGATATTTTTTGAATTATTGGGAGAAAAGGAATCCAACTTTTAACATAAAAAAGCAGATTGTCAAAAGATTATTCCTATAAATTTCAAAAATCGGGGTTTATTAGGGGAAGGGGAGAATTAAGAAAACTTCAACACTTTGATGAGATATTTTTAGGAGGCTGGTATCCGCCTTGTCCGGTATTGGTGGATGCGTGGAACAATTGTTCCCATGCTTCGCCAAGTGGGCTTAGTATCTTGATAACGGTTTCCAGGGCTTTCCGGTCGGCCTTGATATTCGCCCGTGTCAACTGGCTGAGCATAAATTGATATAAAGATTCCAAGCGCTGGGCTACTTCTCCCCCTTTTTTTAAATCCAGAGCCACTGAGAGTTCGTTAATGATATCGTGCGTTTTGTTGATATATTTTCCCTGACCGGCGATATCTCCCTTCTCAATGCTTTGTAGGGCCATGGTGGTAAACTTGATGGCCCCTTCGTACATCATGAGAATGAGACGACCTTGGCTGGAGGTTGAGATCTCGTTTTTGCGATATTGATTGTGATATCTTGATGGAACCATTCTATTTAATTTCCTGGGTTTCTCGGCTCACTATTTGTTAATTATTTCCGCTGAATAAGGCTCTAATGCCATCAATGGATTGCTCAAAGGCGTCTCTTTGGGAGTTTAGCCGGCCCAATAAAACTTCGAGATTGGTAAACTTTTCTCTCAGGTCTTCTTCAAACAATACCAACCGTTCTTCCAAATCGATAATCGTCTCGTCGTAGTCTGCAATGGTTTTTGTCGCGGTATCAATTTCCGCTTCCAGGGGACCTTCCAGAGAGGCATCGGTCAGGTTAATGAGAATACGATTGGTGATTTCGGCCACGCCAATGGATAACGTGATTGTTCCATAGCTGCCATCAGTGAGAGTGGAGATTCTAAAATTCAGGCCCTCCGCTTCTGTTCCGGCCGCTCCTGCAAAAAAGTTTCCCGTTCCCGTAGCATCGACAAAGGTGCTGGATCCGGATGTGGCTAATTGCGGCACTCCGTTGGAAACCTGGAGAGTGTAGCCCCCTGGTTGGGTAGCGTTTGTGAACCCGACAAAAGTCACCGCAGAACTAGAGGTACTGCCTTTACTGGAAAATAGTTCGCTGACGTTGGTGACATCTTCGGCCAAGGCATCGGTCAATTCTCCATCGTCAATGGAAAGGGTGCCATCGCTTAATGTGCGAATTCCGATCTGTGAGAGATACAAAAAATCTCCGCTCACTCCCAATATTTCCTGACTGGCAGTTGCGCGCAGGGTATGTTGCAGGTACTGGATCGCAAAGTTGGCAAACAAAACACTCGTTTCCCCGGTGTCCGCATCTAAAGACAATACATCATTCAGGTGCAACATCAATTCGTTGAAGCCATCTACATAAGCCTGAATTTTTTCTTTGATCGTGTCGGTGTCGGAACTTAAGGTGATGGTTCCGGATCCGGCGGATTCTAAAGTGAGAATTGCCCCGGTTATGACATCGCTGACAACGTTCCCGGCTTTGGTGACAGCAACACCATCCAGGACAAAATTCGCGTTTTGAGCGGACTGGGTTTCAATGAAGTTGACGAGGTTTGTTGTTCCTGCGCCAAAAAGGAAACCGGTTACACCGATGGTTACATCATTATCTACACCTGATTTGGTGCCTGAAACCACCAAGCGTACCGGATTGCTACTACTGCCATCGTTTATAAAGCTGGCCTTAACATTCAGCCCTGAGTTATTGATAGCCAGACGTAAACCATCAAGACTGTTGTTGGAACTGTCGATAGTGATGGTGACGCTGGCGTCACCAACACCTATATTCAAATCTCCACTTGAAATGGTGGTGGAGGTAGAAGCAAAACCCTCTGAAACAAGCTTTGTTTCCCGGGCCAGATTATTGACCGTTAAGGAAAAAGTCCCTGAAGTGGCTTGGCTACTCGTGCTTAAACTGATTACTGAGTTTGCATCGAGGGCGTTATTGTTGGAAAAATCCGCTTGGGTGGATAAAAATTTTGCTTCACTGTTCAGGGTAGTGATAATGCTTTTGAATGTTTGGAGTCGACCTTTCAAGTCCTGAAAACTCAGAAGTTTGGCATCTTCTAAAGACCGTTTGGCCTCAACAATATCAATCGGGGAACGCTGGAGGGCCACCAGGTTGTCGATAATACCCCCGGTATCGAGGTTGGAATTGATTCCAAAAATTGCAGCTGTAGCCACTTGGCGGGACCTTTCTTGGGCAGTTAAATTCGGGGTTGCGCATGAATCCTATCTTTAGAATTATCGGCCTATAAAAATATAAACTTTAATCATTTTAAAAGCCTAAATTTCCAGGCAAAACAGAAGGATCTTTTGGTTAAAGATGCTGATTAAATGGGGTTTAACTCCTTTAAATCTATATATTTATAAAAAAGCGTTGATTTGGGGGGCGAAAATGCTAAGTTAAGGGCAATTTCCCATCAAAAGTTGTCAGGAATATGTCGGAACAACTAGGACTTTTTGGAGAAACAGAGGATCAGGAAGCCTCAAAACCTGTGAATGTGGTCGTGAGTCCCCGTGTGCAGTTTTTTGATCTTGAAACCAAGAAAAGCGCTGAAGAGGTGGGGGGATGGGGTAATATTCGTAAAATGGGCTTGGCTGTCGGAGTGGTTTGGGACAGCCTGGACCGGGAATTCTTCACTTATGAGGAAAAAGATGCCCGCCCACTGGTGGATAAGCTTCGCACTGCGGATCTGGCAGTGGGATTCAACATCATTGGTTTTGACTATACGGTTCTCCAGCCGTATTCCGATTTCGATCTGCAGGAAATCAACACTTTCGATATGCTGGTAGATGTCAAAAAGCAGTTGGGTTTCCGACTGAGCCTCAATCATTTGGCGCAACACACGCTCAACGCTGAAAAATCGGCAGACGGACTGGTCTCCCTTCAATGGTATAAGGAAGGAAAGATCAACAAAATTATTCAGTATTGTAAACAGGATGTAGAAATTACCCGGGATTTATTTCTATTTGGCGAGAAAAACGGCTATGTGAATTACCTGAGCAGATCCGGGAACCCTCTCCAGCTTAAAGTGAACTGGAAAACCGCCCTCTAGCCCATTCCTACCGCTTCGTGGCATGAAGTCTAAGGTTAATTATCACAATTATCCCGTCAGGTTTTAACCGTTTTGAGCAATTTCTCGATCATATCCGTGACTTTAATGTTCTCCGCCTCGGCCTTGAAGTTAAGAATGATACGGTGTTCCAAAACCTGACGGCAAACCGCCCGGATATCTTCAATGGTGGCGGCAAATCTATTATCCATCAGAGCTTTGGCCTTGGCTCCCAGAATCAGATATTGTGAGGCACGTGGCCCGGCTCCCCAGTCAATCCATTCCCGAACGAAATCTGGTGTGCTTCCATTTTGATGCGGCCGGGTACTTTGGACCAGTTCCACCGCATATTTCGCGACATGCTCCGAAACCGGAACTTGCGGCACCAAGTCCTGAAACTCCATGACCTGTTTAGCATTAAGTATGGGTTTTAAATCGGGCAATTGCCCGGAGGTAGTGGATAGGGCAATATTTATTTCCTCTTCTTTGCTGGGGTAGGGGACATTGATGATGAACATGAACCGATCAAGCTGGGCTTCGGGTAGAGGATAGGTCCCCTCGTGCTCGATGGGGTTCTGTGTGGCGAAAACCAGAAAAGGTTGCTCGAGGGTGTAGGTGTTTCCGCCAACCGTCACCTTTTTTTCCTGCATGGCCTGTAACAGGGCCGCCTGGGTTTTGGGCGGGGTGCGATTGATTTCATCCGCCAGGATAATATTGGAAAAGATGGGTCCCTTGATAAACTGGAACAACCTTTTCCCCGTAATAGGGTCTTCGTGCAAGATGTCGGTACCGGTAATATCTGATGGCATCAGGTCGGGGGTAAATTGGATACGGCTGAACCCCAAGCTGAGAACCTGAGAAAGGGTATTTACTAAAAGGGTTTTGGCCAAGCCCGGTACGCCTACAAACAGGCAGTGACCCTTGCAGAATAAAGCGATCAAAAGATCCTCAATCACTTTGTCCTGACCCACAATGATTTTGTGGATTTCATGAACGACTTCGTTCTTTGCCTTTAAAAGTTCCTGCATCAGTTCCAAATCTTTCATGAATATTCTCCCTGATCAATCTATATAATTGAGCTGCCGGGTTTGTAATTCTTTTTCCCTGACCAACCCTAACTTATCATAAACATGGATCAGTCGCATGTGCGCGAAAGGATTAAAAGGGTTGATGCGCACCGCTTTTTCAAAATAAACCCGGGCTGTTTTATATTCCTGATTAGAAAAATACAATTCCCCCATATTCGCCAGCGTAGTATGAAAATCCGGGAAAAATGCCAGACTTTGCTTTAATAGAACTTCCGCTTCATGATATTTGCGTGTTTGCAGGTAGGTTCCCGCAAGCTTATTGAATAAAACAGGGGAATGGGTGGACGATTCACCCAACGCCTTTTTGTACTCAATGATGGCAGCTTTAAAATGGTCTCTTGATTTAAGAATATCGCCCAGGAATGTAAGATTCCGGGCTTTTCGGGAGTTGAGTTGTTTATACTCTTTGTTTTCCGATTCCAGTCCCTGTCGGTTCTTAAATTCAGTGGTCAGGACTTTGATTCCCGGGATATTTTTAAGCTCCAGCTTTTTGGCCCAGTTTTCCCAGCTTTTTTGGAAGCCTGCTAAGTCCTGGCCCACATGTTTTATAAAGATATTTTCAAATTCTGCATTGGAAGCAAGATCTTCCAGGATCCGAGGAAAAATTGCATGCCCTTTAATCGATGCAAGGTACTCCATCATGGAAGACACCTCAGCATAAGCCAGTTGAACATCCTCGGCATTTTTCAGTTTTGCGAGAGAGGGCATCATGGCTTCGAGCGGTATCCGATAATCATTTTTTAAAGCGTTGAAAAGCACCGTCTCCATGATGGGAGAAAGGTATTGATTCTCACCCCGCCATTGGGTCTCCAAATATTTTGCAATGCCTTCATGCATCCAAAGTGGCAGGCGATTGCGGCTTTTTTTTGTCAGGAGATAATGAACGTATTCATGGCTCAAAGTGTCCATCCAGTTGAATCCCCGCACCAGGGAGCCGGGAGATATCATCATGATGCGGTTGTATTTGCAAAGCGCTACCGTTCCTGAAGTGAGAATGTCTTTGAGTGTCAACGGTGAAATTTTTGAGAACGGTTTTCGGTCCGAATAAAACTCCACCAGCACTTTTTCTTCCGGGTAATAATTTAAAATTTTACCGAGAATCTGATAGGAGGCCTCCAGGGCTTTCTCTGCATAATGAATCAGGATTTCGTCAGGACCCTCCTCAAAACGAAAGATAAAATGTTCGGTTTCCCTTGAGATGAAATTTTTGGAAGCCCTTCGAGTGGCATCGACATGGCTTTTGAATTCTTTGACTTGTTCAAAGTTGTCTCCGACCAGGCGAAGAATATTCCAGGACCGATCATAATTCCCTTTCATGAACTCAATCCTGGCCTGGAGAAAATGGGCATCCCCGGATTCAGGATATTTTTTTAAAAGTTGTTTTGAGAGTTTTTCTGCGGAAGCAATATCCCAATCCTGTACGAGTTGATAGCCAAGATAAATTTCGTCGGAAACCGGGAGCGCAGCAAAACTTTTTTGATTTCCCGCAAAGACCAGAACAAATGCTAATAGGATTTTAAGGGAGGTTCTGAAAATTGCCGTAGAGAAAATTATTGAACTAATAGAGATCTCATTGGAAAAGTTTTTCACTGTACCAGTTCCTTGTAATACTCGTTAACCAGGCGTTCGTAATTTTTTGGAGTTTGTTTCTTCATGGCGTCCAGGATTTCTTCACGGAAAGCGCGGGGAACTTTGTATTGGTCTTCAGATGGAAGAAGCACCCGTTCTTTTTGCATGCGGGGGGAGCCTCCGCGCCTGGGGTCCCTCCGGTTTCCCGTTCCCAGCCTGAGCGGGGTTTCTTTGTTACCCCGGTCAGACATTTGGGTGCCAGAGTTTTTGATTTCGTTTAAAATTTTCTTGGTTGCCTGAAGAGATTTTAAAGCCTTGTTCTCTGAGTCGATACCCCGTTGCACTTGCCGGGCCTTCAACCGATTTTGGGCGTTTTTAAGATTCCTTTCCGCATTGCCCATGTTCTGGGACAGGGAGGGCGGGAGCAGAGGATTTTCCTGATTCATTTTATTGAATAAATCCCTCATCTCTTTGGCCTGCTGGCTCATTTCTTTTTCCCGTTTTGCCAGTTGGCTCAGTTTGGTTTTTTCCTTGTCGGTAAGAAGTGCCTGGCTGTTCTTTTCAATGGAGCGTTTCATGGAACCCAGCTTTTTCGAAATCTCTGCGTTTAGTCGGGCGATTTCCCTCAGGTCCTGATTCAGCCGGTCGCCAATATCCTGGTTCCGGCTAGTCCGCATATTTCCCTGCCACCGGAATATTTCAGG
>CATMOP010000076.1 GCA_950072225.1 uncultured Nitrospina sp. | reverse complement strand
CCCTCCCCCATCACAGAACCTGTGCCCCGAAAAAGTTCTTCATGAATCGCTTTGGCATTATTAGTAACGGGAAGACCGTCTTTATTGATTAGAGGTGTCATATAAAAATATATCTTTCTGTCTGCGAACTTTACATTCTAATATGCGCTTTCCACCTCTAACTCGTTAACGTTTTCATACAGAGTATCCCGCTCTACCGGCTTTCTTCCTGACTCCGTGATCATGTGAATGATTTGATCCTTGTGAAAAACCTGATCCGTAGCGGCGCCGGCGGCATGAATGATCTTCTCTTCGACAACCGTTCCATCCATATCATCCGCACCAAAAGACTGAGCCAACTGGGCTATTCTAGGGGTAATCATGATCCAGAAGGCTTTTATGTGTGGGAAATTATCCAACATCAATCTTGAAACCGCCAGCGCCCTGAGATCCAATTGCCCCGGTGTGGTTTTTAAAAAATCCAACACGGTATTTTCCGGGTGAAATGCTAACGGAATAAACGTCACAAATCCATGGGTCCGGTCCTGCATTTCACGCAGGCGCACAAGATGATCCGATCTTTCTTCCGCCGTTTCCAAATGCCCATATAGCAAGGTGGCATTGCTTTTTAATCCAGCAAGGTGCGCTATCTCATGAACCTGCAACCACTCCTCACCGGTTATCTTGTCTCCGCAAATTTTACGACGCACCCGTTTTGCAAAAACCTCCGCGCCACCCCCAGGAATGGAGCCCAAACCCGCATCCTTTAAAATTACCAAGGTTTCTTTTATAGGAAGATTTGCCAGACGGGAAAGGTATTCCAATTCCACTGCTGTATATGCCTGGATATGAACCAACGGAAAGCGTTCTTTCAATCCCCTCAATAGGTCGAGATAATATTCAAACGGATAATCCGGATGGAGCCCACCAACGATATGAAATTCACTGACTTCTCCTCCATTATATTTTTCAGCATCCGAAAAAATTTCCTCCAACGACTTCTCATAAGCTTGAGGGTGATCGGCCTTGACCCCAAAGGCACAAAACTGGCAACTCAGAACACAAATGTTGGTCGGGTTTATATGCCGGTTGTGAATGAAATAGGTCTTGTCCCCATTCAACCGTTCCCGCACAATATTAGCCATATATCCCACGCCCAATAGATCCTGGGTTTTCCAAAGGGTCACTCCGTCTTCATAGGAAAGACGAGTCCCTGCACTTACTTTTTCATAAATAGGTTCCAACGTTGAATCTTCAAACTCAAAAAGCATTTTTAAAGCTCCAAAAATCTAGAAAGGATGAACCGCGTATTATAACCTATCCATTCTAAGAGGCGCAAAATACACCGCCCAATAATTGCGATCCCTTGCTGTAAAACCGGGTTCTACTCTCTGACCTCCTGATTCTGATAAAGAATCCATGCCTTTGATCAGCATATTGATTATTGATAACAGCAAGGTTCATGCCCAAACTCCTGCAAAAATTTAACTCATTAAATCATAAGGCATTAAAAGATTAGGAGCCTAATTGTTTGGCAAAGTTTTACACATGGTTTTTTACCGGCCAAGGAAAAGGATAAAAAAATATTTACACCCAAACGCAATCGACGATCACAAAGGCCATCAAACCAATACTGATAATTCCGTTGACGTTGAAAAAAGCCATGTTCACCTTGGACAAATCGTCTTTCTTGATCAGCGAATGCTCGTAAGCCAAAAGACCAGCCACCAGCGCCACCCCGGCCAAATATACCCATCCCAAGAGAACCGTGGGTTCCAATAAGACCAGCAAAAAAACCACCATCACCGCATGCGAAGCAAAAGCCATTTTTAATGCTGTTTCAATGCCAAACCGCTCGGGGATAGAGTGCAGTCGGTTAGCCCGGTCCGCTTCAATATCCAAACAGGCATAAAGAATGTCGAATCCGATCAACCAGCAAATTACTGCCGCCCCCAGCAATAGCGATGTGAACGAAATTTCTTCGCGGATGGCGACCCAGGCTCCTACCGGAGCAATAGAGATGGCAAGCCCCAGCCAGAAATGCGAAAACGCGGTGAAGCGTTTGGTCAAAGAATAAAAAAATACGATGGCCAAAGCCACGGGAGAAAGATAAAACGCCAGTGAGTTCAGCATCCAGGCCGCAAAGACAAACAAGGCGGAAGAAGCGATAAGGAACACCGCGTAATTGCCGGCATTGATCTTTCCTGAAGGTAGCGCCCGGTCCTGGGTGCGCGGGTTTTCCTTATCAAACCGGGCATCTACAATGCGGTTGAACGCCATCGCCGCACTTCTTGCTCCCACCATGCAAACGATGATCCACACCAGCTTTTCTGTTTCGGGAAACCCCTCGGCCGCCAGAAACGCGCTCATCACTGCAAACGGCAGGGCGAACACCGTGTGCTGGATCTTGATATCTGAAAAAATGATGGCTAGTTTAGTCGGCAAAACTCTTCCTTCTTTCTATATAACAGAAAAATTTCTGCAAAAATTTTATGATACAGTGTTCGAATGCAAAAACCATACTCGTATGAATAATTATAGAAGACTTCTAATATTACTTTCGCCTTACAAAAAGGCATTGATCTTCGGTGCGATCTTCCTGGTCATCGCTTCTTTAACCAATCTGGCGGTACCGCTGTACATCAAAAAGCTGGTGGATGTTGTCATGGTTGAAAAAGACATGGCGCTGATGAACAGCCTCACATTTAGCATTGCCGGGTTGTTCCTGATCCAGCTCATCTTTTCCACGGCGCACAATTACCTGTTTGACCTGACCGAAAAACGTGCCATCACCGATTTTCGCATAAAACTTTTCCGCCATCTGCACACCCTTTCACTCAGTTTTTTTGTCAAACGCAGGACCGGGGAAATTGTCTCGCGCATGACCAACGACATCACCACGATCGAAAATATCGTCACCGACCTGCCCGCCACCCTGCTTCAGCAATCCATCCGGCTGTTTGGCGGCATCATCATTATTACTTATATGAATTGGAAGCTGACCGGACTGATACTGATGCTGGCCCCGATTCTTGTGTTTTTCGCCCGCACCTTTGGACGCAAGCTGAAAAAACTCTCGACCGAAATTCAGGATAAACTGGCGGTTTCCACAACCATTCTGGAAGAAAATATCTCCTGCATTCAGGTGGTGAAATCCTTTGTCCGGGAAAAATTGGAAAACGAACGTTTTAGCGAGGCACTAGAAGACAGTTTCCAGTCCGCTAAAAAGCGCGTCATCATCTCCTCATTTTTTGGTCCCAGCATTGGCTTCATCGCCTTTACTACCTCGCTCATCTTGCTCTGGTATGGCGGACGGGAAGTGATTCTTGGGGCCATCAGTCCCGGCGAACTCATCGCCTTCATTCTTTACGCCACCATCATTGCAGGCCCAATGGGAAGTTTCGCCCGCCTCTATGCGCGGGTGCAGGAAGGCATTGGCGCCAGCAAAAGGGTCTTTGAAATTCTCGATTTAAAAGGAGAAGTCCGCGATACCCCAGGTGCCCAACCCCTCCCGAAAATAATGGGTAAAGTAGAGTTTGACGATGTCCATTTTCATTACCGGGAAGACCATGAAATAATAAAGGGCATAAGTTTTATAGTGGAACCGGGGCAGACTGTGGCTCTGGTAGGGCCCAGTGGTGCGGGCAAAACCACCCTCATGCAACTTCTGCATCGGTTTTACGATCCGATATCAGGGGAAATCCGTGTGGACGGCATCCCGCTCAAAACCGTGCAACTGGCCAGCTACTGGCAACAGATCGGCATCGTGCCGCAGGAGACGATCCTGTTTGGCGGCACCATCCTGGAAAACATTGAATACGCAAAACCAGGCGTAACAAAAGAGGATCTCATGCAAGCGGCGAAAGCCGCCAACGCGCACAACTTCATCATGGAATGTCCGGATGGATATGAAACCGTGGTCGGCGAAAAAGGCATTCGACTCTCGGCAGGACAAAGACAACGCATCGCCATTGCCCGAGCGATTTTGAAGGACCCACATATACTTATACTTGATGAAGCCACCTCGGCGCTCGATAACGAATCGGAGTTACTGATCCAGGAAGCACTGGAACGGTTGATGGAAAACAGGACTTCCATCATTATTGCGCATCGACTATCCACCATCCATAATGCCGACCACATCATAGTGATAGATCGTGGGACGATCGTTGAAAGCGGCAACCATGCCCAGCTAATGAATAAAGAGGGCCTCTATCACAAACTCTATACTCTCAAATGTTTACAATTGGCCGAGGAAACCGAAGTAAATACCGACTGATCCCCCCACCCCGAATTCTTCACTCGGAACACCCACAAATAAAAAAAATTCTTCCCTATCACAAATAAGGAGTGCCTGAAGTTAATAATTAAAAAAAAACCAAAAATAATTCAATAAATCGACTTTTTTTAATAATAGCTCTTGCTTTTAAGTTTATCAGGGTCTATTATCACTGGGCTTACAAATTTGCCTGAAAATCTTTATCTGAAAGTGTTTTCCGGGAAAAAATTTGGAAAACGTTTTCGGATGAGGGTTTCTGTGCTTTTTTTTAGATAATCCGTTGACTTTATATCCAACCTGCGTCGACTAAAACGTATTTTGGATTTTGCTCTTTGAAAATTGAATAGGTGTCAAAAGATGTTGCGGGTCTAGCAACAATTACTTTGTTTTAAATTGGGATTAAATTCCAAAGTTATATAACTGGAGAGTTTGATCCTGGCTCAGAACGAACGCTGGCGGCGTGCCTAACACATGCAAGTCGAACGAGAAAGTTTCCTTCGGGGAACTGGTAAAGTGGCGCAAGGGTGAGTAACACGTGAATAATCTGCCTACGAATTCGGGATAACTCGACGAAAGTTGTGCTAATACCGGATAAGACCACACTTCTTATGGAGCGTGGCCAAAGGAGTCTCAAACTCCGTTTGTAGATGAGTTCGCGGACCATTAGCTTGTTGGCGGGATAACAGCCCACCAAGGCGACGATGGTTAGCCGGCCTGAGAGGGTGATCGGCCACACTGGAACTGAGACACGGTCCAGACTCCTACGGGAGGCAGCAGTGGGGAATATTGCGCAATGGGCGAAAGCCTGACGCAGCAACGCCGTGTGAGGGATGAAGGCTTTTGAGTCGTAAACCTCTGTCAGATGGGAAGAATTATGACGGTACCATCAGAGGAAGCCCCGGCTAACTCCGTGCCAGCAGCCGCGGTAATACGGAGGGGGCAAGCGTTGTTCGGAATTATTGGGCGTAAAGAGTATGTAGGCGGCTGGGTAAGTCAGGCGTGCAAGCCCACGGCTCAACCGTGGAATTGCGTCTGAAACTATTCGGCTTGAGTGCAGGAGAGGAAAGCGGAATTCCCAGTGTAGCGGTGAAATGCATTGATATTGGGAAGAACACCGGTGGCGAAGGCGGCTTTCTGGTCTGCTACTGACGCTGAGATACGAAAGCCAGGGGAGCAAAGGGGATTAGATACCCCCGTAGTCCTGGCCGTAAACGATGGGCACTAGGTGCGGGAGGTATCGATCCCTTCCGTGTCGCAGCTAACGCATTAAGTGCCCCGCCTGGGGAGTACGGTCGCAAGGCTGAAACTCAAAGGAATTGACGGGGGCCCGCACAAGCGGTGGAGCATGTGGTTTAATTCGACGCAACGCGAAGAACCTTACCTGGGCTTGACATGCACGGGACAACCCTAGAAACAGGGCCTCTCTTCGGAGTCCGTGTGCAGGTGCTGCATGGCTGTCGTCAGCTCGTGTCGTGAGATGTTGGGTTAAGTCCCGCAACGAGCGCAACCCCTACCTTTAGTTGCCATCGGGTCATGCCGGGAACTCTAAAGGGACTGCCGGTGACAAACCGGAGGAGGGTGGGGATGACGTCAAGTCCTCATGGCCTTTATGCCCAGGGCTACACACGTGCTACAATGGCCGGTACAAAGAGTCGCAAGACCGCGAGGTGGAGCCAATCTCATAAAACCGGTCTCAGTTCGGATTGGAGTCTGCAACTCGACTCCATGAAGTTGGAATCGCTAGTAATCGTGGATCAGCATGCCACGGTGAATACGTTCCCGGGCCTTGTACACACCGCCCGTCACACCATGGGAGTTGGTTTTACCTTAAGCTGGTGCGCTAACCTTCGGGAGGCAGCCAACCACGGTAAGGTCAGCGACTGGGGTGAAGTCGTAACAAGGTAGCCGTAGGGGAACCTGTGGCTGGATCACCTCCTTTCTAAGGAGAATAACTGTGGTGGCATAAGCCATCACGAGGTCGAACCGGGATGCTTGTCATCCCGGCAGGGCTCGGACCTTATTGTGCAATTCAGTGTTCCGAGAACGGTGTTCTTTTGACAAGAAAGCTTTGCTCCGGACGAACACGTTCGGCAAAAAAAAGTTCAAAAGGGGCTGTAGCTCAGTTGGTAGAGCGCCTGCTTTGCAAGCAGGATGTCAGGAGTTCGAGTCTCCTCAGCTCCACCAATTAAAAAACCGGTCGGGCCTGTAGCTCAGTTGGTTAGAGCGCGCCCCTGATAAGGGCGAGGTCACTGGTTCAATTCCAGTTAGGCCCACCATCCCGGATTTTTTGGTGACAGCAGAACAGGTCGCCAAGGTTCTTTGACAACTGTATGCAGTGATATTGCGGTAGAAAATGCAATACGCTGAGAATTAATTTGGATATTTTCAATTTATTGAAATAACCCAAGTTCTTTTTGTGATCAAGCTACTAAGGGCACGAGGTGAATGCCTTGGCTCCAGAAGTCGATGAAGGACGTAGTAAGTTGCGATAAGCCACGAGGAGCGACAAACACGCGCTGATCCGTGGATTTCCGAATGGGGAAACCCGGCCAATCATGGTCGATGTCATGTGAATTCATAGCATGGCATCGGGACACCCGCTGAAGTGAAACATCTCAGTAAGCGGAGGAAAAGAAATCAAAGAGATTCCGTAAGTAGTGGCGAACGAAAGCGGAACAGCCTAAACCGGGAGAGTTTACTCTCCCGGGGTTGTGGGATACTTAAATATGGTATCGTGAAGAGAAGCTAATCAGTTTGGAAAACTGAACCAGAGAGGGTGATAGTCCCGTGAGTGTAATCGAATCGTAACCTAGAGTTTCCCGAGTAATGCGGGACACGTGAAACCCTGCATGAATCCAGGCGGACCACCGTCTAAGGCTAAATACTAACTGGAGACCGATAGTGAACAAGTACCGTGAGGGAAAGGTGAAAAGGACCCCTGCTAGGGGAGTTTAAAGTTCCTGAAACCCCGTGCCTACAAAGTGTGGGAGCATCTTCGGATGTGACCGCGTGCCTTTTGCATAATGAGTCTGCGAGTTATTGTCAGTGGCAAGCCTAAGCACTATTGGTGCGCAGGCGAAGCGAAAGCGAGTGTGAATAGCGCGTCCAGTCGCTGGGGATAGACCCGAAGCGGAGGTGATCTAACCATGGGCAGGTTGAAGCTGATGTAAAAATCAGTGAAGGACCGAACCGTTGTACGTTGAAAAGTGCTCGGATGACCTGTGGTTAGGAGTGAAAGGCTAATCAAACCCCGTGATAGCTGGTTCTCTTCGAAATAGCTTTAGGGCTAGCGTCGGGTAAGTACTCCGAGGAGGTAGAGCACTGATTGGCTTAGGGTCCCTAACAGGATACCAAAACCAGTTAAACTCCGAATGCCTCGGATCCCATTATCCCGGCAGTCAGTCGGCGAGTGATAAGATCCGTCGTCGAGAGGGAAACAACCCAGACCATCGGCTAAGGTGCCCAAATACCGCTCAGTGGTAAGGATGTGACGTTACATAGACAGTGAGGATGTTGGCTTAGAAGCAGCCACCATTTAAAAAGTGCGTAATAGCTTACCGGTCGAGTATTCCAGCACCGATAATGACCGGGAGTAAGCAGGACGCCGAAGCAGCGGGTTTCGGATCACTTCGGTGATCCGGAGCGGTAGGAGAGCGTTCCAGTCCAGATTACGCGCCGTTCCGCAAGGAGCGGTCACGGGGACTGGAAGTGATTATGCCGGGATGAGTAACGATAAAGCAGGTGAGAATCCTGCTCGCCGAAAGCCTAAGGTTTCCTGGGGAAGGCAATTCCGCCCAGGGTTAGCCGGTGCCTAAGTCGAGGCCGAAAGGCGTAGACGATGGACAGCAGGTCAACATTCCTGCGCCACTGGTGTGGACCGATGGAGGGACGGCGTCTGTGGGGTAAGCGGTACGGATAGAAACGTCCGTGGACCCTCTGGAGGTGTGGGATAGGTAAATCCACCCACATAAGCCAAAGGAGGGGACCGACTGCATTTATGTTCG
>CATMOP010000075.1 GCA_950072225.1 uncultured Nitrospina sp. | reverse complement strand
GCAGAATCCGCTCGGAAAAATTTCGCGCGACCATTCTATTTTCCGCTCTTTTTATTTGCTCAATACCGTTTCGGGCCGATCTATCGTCAAGCCCTATCTGGAAGGAATATCCATTAAGGGAAGAACCGTTCTAGTAATCAGCTCTAACGACCAGGGTGGCGCCTGGTCACGGAATAAACTAGGACACTGGAATTATGATGTGATGGCGGGAGGGTATAGGCAGAGGCAACTTGCCATCCGCCTGGGCGTGAATATCATCATGTACGCGCTGACTCTGGACTATAAAAAGGACATGGTGCACTTGCCCATTATTCTTGAACGTTTGCGCAGGTACAATTCCAGATGAACGGACTGGCGAAATTACTAGGGGTCGACTCCGAAGAATATAACCACTGGCAACTGCATTGGTCGCCCGAAGACCCGGTGGTCTTAACCGTGCTTGGCATTGTGATTCCCCTGGGGCTCTGGTTTTTCTGGACCAGCCTTAACCGAGTGGGCTCTCGGTCAAGAAAATTCCTTCTCTTTGCGCTCAGGTTGAGTGCGTTTACCCTTTTGCTGTTGGTATTGTTAAAACCCGAACTGGAATTTCGCAAAAGCCAATCCCTCAAGAATTCCATAGCGGTTTTGCTCGATAATAGTAAAAGCCTCTCTATTAAGACAAAAATCTTTCCCGATGAATCTTCGAGGATTGACCTGATAAAAAAAGCTTTGGAGGCAAATGCTACCTATTTCAAAAACCTGGAGAAAGATTTCAACGTCGATTATTATTTTTTCTCTGATGACATCGAAAAGGTTGCGGTGGGGGCGGTGAAAAACGTTTACCGGCCTTATCGGCCCTATACCGATCTGACCCAGGTCTTTGACGCATTGGTCGAGCGTTACCCGGGTCAATCGCTTCAAGGGATATTCCTGTTTTCGGATGGTGCGGATTTAACCCAGGAGTCTGGTGAAATTTCCAGAAACCTGGTGGAGCGGCTCAAGGAGTTGGGGAGTCCGGTTCATACCCTGCAAGCCGGAAGCAACGCAGGATTTAAAGACCTGGCAGTCGAAGCGGTCGCGGCATCGGATTTTGGATTTGTGCAACAGCCTCTGCGGGTTTCCCTTACTGTGTTTGCCTCATCGATGGGAAACCGCAACATCCCCCTGGTTTTGAAAGAGGGAAACCATTTTCTGGTTTCAAAGATCATTGAGGTGCGGGAAGACACAAAACGGTTTGAAGTGGAATTGGAATTCACGCCCCAAAATGCAGGCAAAAGGATTTATACCCTCAGCCTGCCCAAGTTTGCAGGAGAGTTCATTCACACCAACAATGAAAAAGAATTTGAGATAAATGTGGTGCGGGACAGAATCCGTGTTCTGCACCTCAACGGCCGCCCGTCGTGGGACTCCCGATATCTTCGCGAGGTTCTTGCTCACAACCCGAAGGTGGATCTGTTATCTTTTTTTATTCTCAGGAGTCTGGGAGATGATGTGGAGGCTCCGATTTCGGAGCTCAGTTTGATCCCTTTTCCCTCCAACCTTTTGTTTGACGATTATTTGAGTTCTTTTGACCTGATTATTTTCCAGAACTTCAAATACGATCCGTTTATTGATAAGAAGTATTTGGGCAATATCCGAAAATATATCAAGAACGGCGGCGCATTTTTGATGATTGGCGGCGAGCTTTCCTTTCAGGGCGGGGGTTATTCGCGGACTCCGATTGAAGAAATCCTGCCGGTGAGTTTTAGGGACAACCCTCGGCCCTTAGTGGACAAGTCGTTTTACCCTGTCCTGAAAAAGGAATTTTCTCGACATCCCATTTTGCGTCTAGAGAAAGATCTGGAACTCAATCAGGATGCTTGGCGGTCGCTTCCTCCGCTTCAGGGCATCAATATGGGATTGTTGCCGGACAAGAATGCGCATGTCCTGCTTCAGTATGCCAAGGAAAAAGAATCCGTAATTCCCATTTTGATTGCTGGAAATTTCGGCAGTGGGCGAACCGCTCTGCTGGCTACTGATTCGGTGTGGAACTGGAATTTCAGGAATGTGGGCAGTGGAGGCAGTGGCAGGTATTTCCAAAGATTCTGGAATAATGTCATTGACTGGCTGATCGCCGAACCGGAAACACGGCGTCTGCAATTGGAGTCCGATAAAGAGCGGTACCGGGAAGGCGAACAGGTCCTGATAAAATTCAAGTTATTGCAAAAGAATTACCAACCAGCGGTCGACATGACGGTGCAACTGACCTTGACACCGATCAAAACAGAATCCGCCATGGAAACGGAATTGAAAACCGATGAGCAGGGCGAAGGGATCTTCCCGTTTCTTCCTGATGGAGAAGGATTTTATACCGCCAGGATCCAGACTGATTTGGAGGGCGACTCCTTGACGGAGGAAATCATGTTCTCCGTGTTAAAGGATACAGCGGAATTTGAAAAGCCCCTGGTCAATGAAACCCTGCTGAAAAAGATTTCCGAAATCACCGGCGGCAGGCACCATCTTCTCAATGGCAGTGATGACCTCAGCGCGTACCGGATTGCCAACCCTGATGTGCAGGTCAAAAGTCACAGCCGGTCATTTTCGCTTTGGGATAACTGGTGGGCCTATAGCCTGGTGATGGGTTTTTTGGTGATGGACTGGTACCTGCGGCGAAAGTCGGGTCTGAGTTAACCCTGCATGACCCGCGAGCCGCCGGTGGGTAGCAAATGGCCATAACTTTTACAGTGCTCAAACCGTGTTGGCGGCTTAATAAGCTATCGCTATTTGCCTCCCTCGCGTGGTATCTATTCATTAGCTTTCATGCCCCGAAGGGATACTAGAGGGTGAAAACGGAATTGTGAATCACCCGTTTATCCTGTAATATCGACGCCAGCGTGACGCTGGACTCAATGAACAATAATTTTCTCAGGCGGGTAAGCTGGCGTAACCGCCAGTGACCGTGGCATTCTTCCTCAGTATTCGTGCCCCGAAGGGGCAAATGAGATGGTGTTGCCAATGCGACCGCCGAAGGCGTGGAGCCTGTTCCCACCGGGCGTGGCCCGGTTAGTATTTAAAAAATGATAAAACCAGTTAAAAAAAGCGAGGTGAATATTCGCCAATGGGTGCGTGACCGCATCCTGTTTCTGGCTGTTGCCATCTTTGTAATTGGGGCCGGGGCTTATATCAGTGCCGAGCATTTGTTCGATGTCGATGGCATCTGGATTCACCCGGTTCGCGAATTTGCCCTTTTGATTTCGCTGATCGGGGTGATAGCGCTGGGTTATGAAGTTTTCCTGCGAGAGTTGACCTTCAACGAATATAAAGAAGCATTGGAAGAAATCGTCAACCCCGATGCGGTTCGCCTGGGCATTCATGGCATTTATAAAAACCGCTCAGAACTTGCTCAGGCTACCTCTTTTGAGGGGTTATTCAAAAACGTTAAAGAAGAAATTTTCATTGGCGGTTCTTCCTTATTGTCGATCTCGACCGCAAGTCGCGAATTGATCAAGGAAAAAGTATTAAGCGGAGTTAAAATCCGCTTATTGCTCATGGACCCCAACTCTCCAGTGGTGGAGTTGATCACCCGGCAGGGTGGAGGCAAACACACGTTTTTGAATGAAATAAAAACTTCCCTGCTTTTATTGCAGAAACTCCACGATGAAATTCAGCAGAAGAGTCCGCCCGGAAATAAAGGGGAACTGATCGTACACAGTTATGACTCCATTCCTTCGCATTCTTTTATATCGATCGATCCGGAGCGTTCTTCGGGAGTGATCGTTGCCGACATTGGGCCTTACCTGGGACGCAGTACCCCAAGGCCAAGCATGCTGGTGGTCAACAAAAAGAAAGGCATGTTCGATTATTGGAAAGAGATGAATGACCTCATGTGGGAGGCAAGTTATCCGGTAGATATGGAAGCGGCTGACCCCACTTCCTCCGAAACCAAAACACTGGTGTTGGCCAGTGGGATTGAGACCGAATATTACGATACGGAATCGGAAACTTGGGAAAAAGCTTCCGTTTGCCAGATGGGAAGTGGTTGGCGCGGTATCAAGGGAGGTCAGTGGGTGTGGGTCCGCGAAACCGTTTCGCTGGAAGAAGCCAAAACTGGAAGCCAGCATAAATTCCGCTTCAAGTTTGCTCTTCCTATCAACAATCCCAACGCCATCCGCCGGGCTGAAATTCTGCTTCGCTCAGATGATACCTGCCATATCTCGGTGAACGCCGTCAGCCTCAGGCAGGAATATGGTGGAGCGGAATACCCAGACCCGTTTTTGATCGACATCGACCAGTATGTCCAGGATGGGGAAAACACCATTAGCTTCAAACTAATCAGCTATGCCCGGCCCGATGCCAAAGATACCGGGGACAACCCCACCGGCCTCATCTACCGCCTGCACATCGAATATTCCTGAAACGTCTTCTTTAAAGGCGAGTGACCTTGCAGGCATTGTGATCTTTCCATGCCGGTTTTTACTTCCTGATACGACATTCCCCCTTTTTTCTGGGGCCGGTAACCTATTTTAATTAAAGGTTTTACAGATTTTTGGGTGGGCCGGATAATGCTGGTATCCCTCGGTAAATCGGTTATTGACAGGGTAGGGCAGACTGCTATAATTCCGACTCCAGTGGCTTATCTGGCCTAGTGGTTCAGGTGGGTGCTAACATATTAATGTTGCAAGGCTAAAGGGGGTTACCGAGTATAGGTTTTGGTCAGTAATTTTCCCCTGCTTTAATATAGTAGCTTTTTTTCATTTTCCTAGTGGTTTGGCGGGTAGGGCGCTACTAAAAATTAGTTTTGCCATGAGCCACCCTCTAGCTGTGGTGGCAACAACAATAACCCGTTAGGCCGAGAAGCCGGTTAAACGCAAGATAAATACATTGCAACTTTTACACTCCTGCGGCCGAAGGTTAAGGAAGGATATCACGTCTGCGGAGGTTCCCCGCTTTGAAGAGGTGGCGAGTTGCGGGTTATAAAATTACCGATTATTAGAAACCCTATTGAAAATGACTGAATACTTTTATATTTCGTTATTTGCGGTTGTTGCCATTGTGGTGATAGGTGCCTTGTTGGCATTATCTACCGTGCTGGGTCCGCGCAACCCAAGCCCGCAAAAATTGCTTCCTTATGAGTGTGGTATTATTCCGACCGAAGAGGCCAAAGGCCGATATCCGGTGCGGTTTGCGACCATAGCCATGCTTTTCATTATTTTTGATGTGGAAGTGGTGTTCATGTATCCGTGGGCGGTGGCTCTGGAAGAACTGCAATTGTTTGGATTAATAGAGATGGCCATTTTCATCATTATTCTGGCAATTGCATACGTCTATATTTGGGGACGGGGAGGTTTGGAATGGGATTGATTGAAGATGCGGCCGAGAGGGTTGGAACCGAAGTCAATAATCTTAAATTGAATGTTCAGGATGCTGTCGAGGCGATGGCGCATGAGTACGCCGGGTCCTTGTATGATTCAATATTAACCACCAAACTGGGCAAAGTTGTGGGTTGGGCGCAGAAGAACGCCTTGTGGCCCGCGACTTTTGGATTAGCCTGTTGTGCTATTGAAATGATGGCCATGGCCAACTCCCGCTGGGATGCCGCGCGTTTCGGGGCGGAGGTATTTCGCGCTTCTCCGCGCCAGGCAGACCTGATGATCGTGTCGGGGCGGGTCTCGCAGAAAATGGCGCCGATCCTGAAACAGATTTATGACCAGATGCCCGAACCGAAGTGGGTGATATCCATGGGAGCTTGTGCCTCCTGCGGCGGAATTTTCAATAATTATTCCATAGTTCAAGGGGTGGACCGCGTGATACCGGTGGATGTTTATGTTCCGGGATGTCCTCCCGGTCCCGAAGCTTTGCTTTATGGCTTGATCAAGCTTCAGGAAAAGATCATGGCGGAAGCGGGGACCGAAAAGGCCAAAAAGAGGGCGGCATGACGGGTGAGGAAATCATCGAGAAAGTGAAGGCCGGCCTTCCCGATGCCATACAGGACACCGCTTTGCCCCAGGGCGATGCGGTGATTTTTGTGGCTCCCGACTGCCTGCAAAAGGTGGCGGCTTTTCTCAAGGACGACCCGTCGTTGAATTTCGATTACCTGTCTGACGTGACCGGGGTGGATTACCTCCTTGAAGAACGGGAACCCCGCTTTGAAGCCGTATATCTGCTTTACTCCATCGACCATTCTCATTCCATTCGTATTCGTGTCGGCATAGAAGAGGAGAACCCTTCGGTACCTACCGTGTCGGAACTCTGGAAGGGAGCGTTGTATCCTGAGCAGGAACTGTTTGATATGTTCGGATTCCATATCGAAGGGCATCCTAAAATGGAACGACTGATTATGCCGAAAGACTGGGTGGGCCACCCGCTTAGAAAAGATTATCCTTTAACCACAGAGGCTGTCACTTTTTCGTATAACCGGGATTTTAAAAGTGAATTGGTCAAATCGAAACCTCCGACTCGATAAGGTGACTTGTGAGCGTAACTGAACAAGGACTGCTGGAACGCGATAAAGACACCATGACCCTGAATATGGGGCCCCAGCACCCGAGCACCCACGGGGTCTTCCGGGTCATCCTTGAGATGGATGGCGAGATAGTGAAAACCGCTGAACCGGAAATTGGCTACCTGCACACCGGCATCGAAAAAAACTGCGAAAACAAAAGATACATTCACGTCATCCCGATGACCGACCGGCTGGACTATCTTAATCCGCCGGGCAACAACCTGGCCTTCTGCCTGACAACGGAAAAACTGCTGGGTGTGGAGATCCCTGAACGGGCTCAGTCTCTGCGGGTCATCATGTGCGAACTGGCGCGGATCGCCAGCCACCTGGTCTGGTTGGGAACGCATGCCCTCGACATTGGCGCTATGACGGTTTTTCTGTATTGCTGGCGGGAGCGGGAGATGGTTCTCGATCTAAATGAAGAGGTTTCGGGTGTACGCATGATGACCAGTTATATTCGTGTCGGAGGCGTGGCGAAAGACGCGACCCGTCCCTGGCTGGATGGCATTCGGGATTTCATCGATTATTTTCCTGCCAAGGTGGATGAGTATGAATTGTTATTGACGAACAACCCGATCTGGATAGATCGAACTCAAGGCATTGGCGTGCTCTCCCGGGAAGAGGCGATCGACTGGAGCTTGAGCGGGCCGGCACTTAGGGCTTCCGGGGTGAACTGGGATATTCGAAAATCCCACCCTTACAGCGGTTATGAAAAATACAGTTTCGATGTACCTGTTTACCAGGGGGGGGATATTTATGACCGCTACCGGGTGCGTATTGAAGAAATGCGCCAGAGCCGGGAAATCGTCAAGCAGGCCATAGAAAAACTGCCGGCAGGGGATTATAAAACGCCAGATAATAAAGTCTCTTTACCTCCACGGGAAACTCTGGACACCAGCATGGAAGCGTTGATCCATCATTTTAAACTGGTGTCCGAGGGGATCAGCGTACCGAAAGGCGAAGCCTATGTGCCCATCGAAGGACCGAGAGGTGAGGTGGGATTTTATATAGTTAGCGATGGCACCAATATCCCCTACCGGGTCAAGCTGCGAGCGCCTTCGTTCATGGCGATTCCTGGTATATGGGAGCTAACATACCTGGCAAGCCAAGAGTATTCATGCCCTACGTAGGTGGCGCTGACAAATATCGAGACATCTGTGAGCACGTCTCACAGAACAAATATTACGGCTTCTCACTTTCTAACTAATATGCTTGCCTACTAGTTTAACAACATAAATTTAGGTTAAATGATTGGATAATTCTCATTCATAAAAGGAGAACATCAAAAATGAGAGCAACAGTCTACGAAAAGTTCCAAGGACCTCTGACTATCCAGAACTTACCTGACCCTAGTCCTGCACCGCACGGCGCTGTTTTGCGTATACTGGCGTCCGGTGTATGCCGAAGCGATTGGCATGGCTGGATGGGTCACGATACAGATATTTCCCTACCGCATGTACCAGGTCATGAGTTTGCCGGAATTGTTGAGGCAGTTGGCAAAGAGACTGCAACTTGGAAAATTGGCGATCGCGTTACGATGCCATTTATGGGTGTCTGCGGAAACTGCACTCAATGCACTTCTGGCCATCACCACCTCTGTAACAATACCTATCAGCCAGGATTCAAGCGTTGGGGCTCTTACGCCGAATACCTGTCTATCGATTTTGCAGATACAAATCTTGTTGCACTACCAGAGTCGATTAGCTTTGCAACTGCAGCAAGCCTCGGATGTCGTTTTGCTACCTCTTTTCGGGCGGTAGTGTCCCAAGGAAAGGTGTCTGCGGGACAATGGGTAGCCATACATGGG
>CATMOP010000074.1 GCA_950072225.1 uncultured Nitrospina sp. | reverse complement strand
TCTTCCAGCCTAACCCCAAACCAGCGGTAATCGCTGATGAAAAAACGCAACCTGTTCCATGGAGATCCGATTTCGACAGCCGCTCTGAACTTAAAACTTCCATACCAGTATTATCCAGAAACAGATCCTCCGGCTTTCCCTTCAAGTGCCCCCCTGTCAGCACAACCGCCCGCACTCCGGTTTTAAGAATTTTACGTGCTGCTCGTTTTCTGTCTGCGAGTCGGCGGATTTTTATTCCAGATAAAATTTCAGCCTCCTTGATATTAGGGGTTACAAGATACGCCAAGGGGAGTAAACGCTTCTTCATCATCTCAATCCCGGATGACGTAAGGAGCTTTTTCCCAGAAGAAGAAAAAATAATAGGATCGACAACCAATCTTTTAACCCTGTAACGTTTGAGCAGGGAAGCGACCCGATCGACAATATGCTCGTTGCCCAACATACCTGTCTTAACCGCCTGGCATTTATCATCCTCAAGAATTGATTTCAGCTGGTTTTCCACAACGCCAACCGGCAAATCATCCACCGCCTGGACCCCTAAGGTATTTTGCGACGTGATGGAGGTGATCACTGTTTTGCCAAACACCCCAAAGGCGGAAAATGTTTTAAGGTCTGCTTGAATACCCGCGCCCCCTCCCGAATCCGATCCGGCTATCGTCAAAGCTACTGCAGTTCTGTCAGGCATATATAGCCTCATTAAAGTAAGAAGTTAAGGAAGGTTTAATGTAACAGACCGTCTTGAAACCTGGCAATAAAATATTTCCAAGGGCCTCTACTTATTCGGTAATTTTTCCTTGGGCAACTCGTAGCCTTTATTTCATAAGGGCCACTTGGCGTGGGGCCGATGTGCAACCACTTTTTATGGCTAGCAAAGAGTTATCGCAGCCAAAAAAGCCCTTGCTATCTGCCTCTCCTGCTAAGGAGCTCATGGCCAAAAACAATTTTTAGAGGTACCCGAGCAGAAAAATCTTCAGGCAACGGTAACTGATTTGGCAAGAAATCGGGGTTTGTCGATATTGCGCTTCAGGGAGGTGGCAGTAAAATATGCAAACAACTGGCCAATGACCAACTGAATAAGGGGGGCCGTCAAAGGATGCACTTTTGGAAGGATCAGTTCTTCACTATATAAATCCTGATTTTTTCCTCGCTCGGTGAAATGAATTCCCAGAACAAAACCTGACCGGGCGCGAATTTCCTCAATACTGTTCAGAGTCAATTCATAGAGTGCTTTGTCTTCAGGAGGCGGGACAAATACGATTGAAAAAACATCATCATCAATCATAGCCAGTGTTCCGTGTTTTAAAAATCCGCCGGGCATTCCTTCTGCATGAATATAAGCGACCTCTTTCATTTTCAAAGCCGCCTCCAAAGCAATGGGATAGTAAACTCCCCGCCCTAAATAGAGCCAGTTGCGGCTCCCTGAATACTTGCTGGCGAGGCGATGGATAAAGCCGGACCGCTCGTTCAAAATTCCCTGGATGATTTCAGGAAGATCCTGCAAAGCCCGCAGATGCTGGTTGTAAGTTTTTCGGGTGATAACCTTCTTTTTTAAAGCAAGCTTCATTGCCAGCAAAGTAAGTATCACCATTTGCGATAATGCGGCCTTGGTGCTGATCACGCAGATTTCCGGTCCCGAGCCCTGGAGAACCACCTTTTCAACCAACCGGGCAATAGAGGAACCCATGACATTGACAACCGCCGCAGTCCGGGCACCCCTGGACTTGGCATATTTCAGTGCCGACAAAGTATCAAAAGTCTCACCGGATTGTGAAAGGGCAAAAACCAGGGACTGTTTGTCCACATTGGCCAATACCATGAACTCATCAGAACTGACAGATGGAAAAAATTCCTGCGCCAACTGCGAAAAAACATATTTAGCATATTTCGCGACATAAAAAGTGGTTCCCACGCCAAGAAAATAAGAGTTTCGGGATCTTGCAAACAAATTAACAATCTCATCCAGTCCTGATGTCTCCAGATCCAACGCATTGGAAATAGTTTGCGGCTGTTCGTAAATTTCCTTGAGCATATAATGTGGATAGCCACCCTTTTTGGAAGTCTCACTGTCCCATTCAATTTTAATTATGGGTTTTGTGACTTCCTCCTTGCTCAAAAGGCTTTTCACAACATAGGTATCCCGGGAAAGAATGGCATATTCATCATCATCCAGAATTACGGCATTTTTGGTATGATCAATGAACGCATTGAAATCGGAACCAATAAATTTAATCTCATCACCGATTCCCAGCATCAGGGGCGATTCCCTTTTGGCGCAAAAAATCTGTTCCGGAAGGTAGGAAGAAATAAACGCAAACGCAAAGGTTCCTTCAATGAGGTTCAGCGTCTTCACAAAAGCTTTCTCAACATTCCGGCTACGCTTATAAAACTTCTCCAGAAGATGGGCAAGAATTTCGGTATCGGTTTCAGAAGAAAACTTAAAACCTTCCTTTCGTAGCTGATCCCTCAAAGGGCGGTAATTGGAAATAATTCCATTATGAACCACCGCAAAATTACCATCGCGGGAGGTAAAAGGATGGCTATTGTTCCGCGTTACTTTTCCGTGCGTTGCCCAGCGGGTATGGGCGATACCTATCTTGCTTTTCAGTTGGAGGACATTGTGTTTTCGATAAAACTCTTCCACTCCGCCTATATCTTTTTTGATAATGAGACGGGTTTTATTCATCAAGGCAACACCACAGGAGTCATAACCCCTGTATTCCAGGTTCCTGACCCCCTCAAAAAGAAGCTCGGATATACTTTTTAATCCAACAACGCCGGTGATTCCACACATATTTGTTTCGACCTGTTATTTTTGTGTTACGGAGTAGCATGCGGGAAGAATTTTCCCAGGTGCGACGACCATGCCAGGTTCAAGGGTGTTTCCGGCTCCAACAACAACCCCGTCACCCAAAAAAGCCCCAAGTTTTGTCATTCCCGTTCCCATGGGCCGCTTTCCGTTTTTCACGGAAATGGGTTTCCAGTCCACTGTCCGGTTCACGGTCATGCACCCTGCCCCCATATCCACGTTTTCACCCAGCACACTGTCTCCGACAAAAGAAAGCCGGCCTATCTGGGAATTGTCCATCACCACGCAGTTTTTTAATTCCACACCGCTTCCCACCGAACAGTTTTTTCCAACAGAGGTATAGCTCCTGATAAGGGAGTTGTTACCGATGTAGCTTCTCTCCCCGATGCAACAGGGTCCCTCCAGTACTGCGCCGGATTTAATGATCGCTCCCGCCTCAATGCGCACAATTCCGTGCAGGGTTACGTTAGCTTCCAGCGTTGCGGTTTTGGCAATGGAAGACTCCTGCCACGAGTCCATGATCATTTTATTTGCGGTTAAAATTTCCCAGGGATAAACCACATCCAGCCACTCATCTTCCCACATGGAAGCACGCATCCCTTCTCCTGCCACCACTTTCTTCAATGCCTTCTCCATGGAATTCCCCGAAGACTCCAGTAACTTGAAAAAAGAAGCCGGTAATATAAACACCCCCGACAGAACATAATTTCCCAGGTTATTTCCTTTTGGTTTCTCGACAATTTTCGTGATCTCCATCCGGGCATTCAGGAAAACATTACCAAACATCTGGTTGGAGGGAGGCAGACAAATAGAGGCAACCGGACATTTAAATGAATGAAAAGATTGCTGGACTTTGCTGAAAATATTTTCTGCTGTCAGGGTATCCCCATACAAAAGCAGGAAATACTCACCTGGGGATATTTTATTCTTAACCTGCATCACCGCATGCCCGATGCCCAGCTTGCGTTTTTGCTCCACATAATGCAGATTCAATCCATTTTGGTCCTTTTGCTGAAGCCGCTCAATCAACTTATCCTTCTTATGTCCAACCACAATAAAGATGTCATTAATTCCAGCACTTTTAAGCAAAGCAAAGGTATTATCCAGCATAGTCCGTCCCGCAACCCCAATCATGGAGATGGGTCGGGTTTCTGAAAAGGGACTGAGGTGGGTGCCTTCACCAGCGGCAAGGATTATGGCTTTCATTTTAGAAAATCCTGATCAGGAAGGTATAATTAGAGCTACGAAGGACCGTAATGTTCCTCCAGCAGTCGTACTGCCCGGCCCAAATCATCCCGGGAATTGATTCCCAGTATCTCGTTCGCATCATTGATCTGAATCGCTTGAACGGGATACCCGCTTTGTACCAGATATTCTATCGTATCGGTTAAATAATATTCTTTCTGAGAATTATTTGGGCTAATATTCTCTAAAGCTTTAAAAAACAATTTGTTATCAAAACAATATACCCCGGAATTAAATTCGTCAACTTTTTTCTCAGCTTCCGAAGCGTCTTTGAGTTCCACAATTTTTAATATGAAACCATTTCCATCACGAATAATCCTGCCAAAATCATGGCACCCACTACTTTTCAAGCTCAGGATCGTACATTTTGCTCCGCTTCTTTTATGCCCTTCAAGCATGAGCAACAAGGTTTTGGATCGGATCAAAGGCATATCTCCGCACAACACGAAAACCGACCCTTCAAAGTTTTTTAATTCTTCTTTAGCTTGTTGTGTAGCGTGGCCCGTTCCCAACTGCTCGCGCTGAACCACAAACTCCACCTCCCGGTCCGCAAAGGTTTTTCTGACCTGGTCCGCCTGGTGTCCTACCACTACAATAGTTCGAGCAGGATTCAATCGGGAGGAAAGATCAAGCACATAGTGAAGAAGAGGACGGCCTGCAACAGGAAGAAGAACTTTGGCAAGAGAAGTTTGCATGCGGGATCCTTTACCTGCCGCTAAAATGATGACCGCTAGGTCCGGTTGCTGCATTTAATTTTATATTCGGTGATTTTTTTTCTCAACGTGTTCCGGTTGATCCCCAGAATATTCGCGGCCTTGGTCTGGTTGCCGTTGGTTTCCCTCAAAACAATTTCAACCAGCGGTTTTTCAATGCCTCCCATGATCAACTCATGCAGATGCCCATTGTCGGTTTTATCCATCGCACTGACATATTGCCGGATGGATTTGTCCAGCCATTTTCCCAAGAAAGTGGTGACTTGTTTTTTGGTTTTTTGCACAGCAGGAGGATTCATTAACATCCCGAGCTTGAAAATTGTGACGCTCTCCCCAAGACCGTAAGTAGCGAGAATGCGGTGATAGTAGCAGACTCACCCCAAGCGGTCAAGCTTGGACTTTGAGGCTTTTTTAAACCATTAAATTACAAGTTGATTCCACTCCAACGCATGGTCTAAGATGAAGTTAAAATTATCTAGAAACTTTTTATTACGTTTTTATATCCATGAAAGTAGCCTGCATTACATTAGGATGCCGAACCAATCAGCACGATACAGCAGAAATGCAGACCTTGCTCGAGCAGGAAGGTTTTTCTATCGTCAACGGTAAAGAAAAAGCCGATGCCTATGTCATCAATACCTGTACAGTGACTCAACGTAGTGATACCAGTTCCCGTCTTGCAGTTAAAAAATCCCTGGCGATCAACCCCGATGCACTGGTCGTGTTTACCGGATGCTACGCGCAGTTGAACCCGGAAGAAGCCTCTGAAATGCACGGCCTCGACATCGTTCTTGGCAATGCCGACAAGCTGGAAATCGCTAACCTTATAAAAAGGAAACTGCTAAATCCCGGCCAGCCCTGGAGAAAAAGTGCGTCCACCGAGATCATCATGTCCGATATCCATAAAAGGCGGATATTCAGGACTATCCCGGTGCGAAATTTTCAAGGCATGACCAAAGCCTTCATCAAAGTCCAAACCGGCTGTGATGAGAAGTGCTCCTTCTGCACTGTTGTCAGAGCACGAGGCAAATCGGTCAGCGATACACGGGAAAATATTATCCATAATATCCAACAAGCCGTCACTTCCGGGTTCAAGGAAATCACCCTCACCGGCATCAACCTGGGTACATGGGGAATGGATCGAAACGAAACTTTTTCCTCTCTGGTTCGCGATATCGTTGAACTTCCAGGAGATTTCCGGGTTCGGTTGAGTTCGATCAATCCTATGGAAATTGATAGTGACCTAATACGGCTCATCGCAGAAACCGAAAAACTCTGTTCGCACCTTCATATTCCTTTGCAAAGCGGTGATGATGCAATCCTGAAAGCCATGCGTAGAAATTATAACCGCAGTCAATATCTCGAAGTTGTTCAACGCGCAATCACCGCCATTCCCGGGTTGGGACTTGGGGCAGATGTTATCGTTGGCTTTCCCGGTGAAACCGAAGAAGGATTTGAAAACACCCGCAAACTGATAGAGCAATTGCCATTCTCCTATCTACACGTGTTTTCCTACTCACCGCGCCGGGGCACCGAAGCTCACCAACTCAAAGACGATGTTCCCGGCAACTTAAAGAAACAAAGAAATCAGAACCTCACTCAATTGGCTAACCACAAAGCATTCAAGTTGCGTGAGAATTTTTTGAGACAACAAGAGATCGTGCTGATAGAAAATCAACGAGACAAAAAATCAGGGTGGCTCAAAGGCCATACCGGCAACTATATCCCAGTCATTGTGGAAGGTTCCGACTCATTGAAAAACCATTTGGTCCCCGTCATCCTACAGGGGGTTTGCGAACATCAGGTCACAGGATGCGTCCAGTAATCACCCTTACTACCGACTTCGGCCTGGATGACCCTTTTGTCGGTATCATGAAAGGGGTCATTCTTAATATTGTTCCCGATGCCCAGATCGTTGACATCACCCACAATATCGAACCGCAAAATATCACTCAGGCCGCGTTAATCCTCAACGCCACCTATCCCTGGTTTCCCAGAAAAACCGTACATGTGGTAGTGGTGGACCCCGGTGTCGGGGGCGGCTCCAGATCCGGGCCAAAGAACCCGGGCATTACATCCAAAAAGAATACAACAAACCTTGGCCCGGCAATCCGCAGGGCCATGGTGGTGCAGTCCAAATTCCAGACCTTTATCGGACCCGACAACGGGGTACTCACCCCGGGGTTTCATCCCGATTGCCGGGTTTATGAGATCACCAATAAAAAATATTTTCTTAAAAACGTCTCCAACACCTTTCACGGGCGCGATGTATTCGCTCCCTGTGCAGGGTGGATTGCCAACGGCATTGCACATTCCAAAGTGGGACCCAGAGTGTTAAAACCCGTTCACCTGGACTTCCCGCAACCCCTTTTAAAAGGAGCATCCCTTCATGGGGAAATCATTCATATCGACCACTTTGGCAACCTCACCACCAATATTTCTGCCGAATTAATCCACGAAACCTTTCTTTCGTCAGCTACAATAAATGTGCAGATTGGAAAACACTGCATCGAAGGACTCGTCACCGGTTATTACCAGATGAAAGGCGGTCAACCCGGAGCTATCATCAATAGCTGGAATCAACTGGAAATCTTTTACCGTGAAGATAACGCCAAAAAAAAACTGAAAGCCAGAATGGGGCAGTCCGTAACCCTGAAAGCAAACTAGCAGGTTGCATGAACCTGTTAAAAAAGAGCATGTCAGCTCCCATTTATCCGGTTGTTAATCGTGAGTGATATTAAAATTGTCTGCCAGAATAAAAAGGCGAGACATAACTATTCCATCTCAGATACCTTGGAGGCGGGACTGGTGCTGAAGGGTACAGAAGTTAAATCCCTGAGAAACGGCAAAGCCAACCTGGTCGACAGCTACGCCACCATTGATAAAGGGGAAGCATGGTTGAACCATTTTCATATCGATCCTTATGCCCCTGCCACGCAATTCAACCATCACCCCATGCGAAAACGCAAACTGCTTTTGCATAAAAAAGAGATCGCAAAACTCATCGGCAAAACTCAGGAAAAAGGCTGCACCCTGGTTCCACTGAAAGTTTTTTTCAGGAACGGAAAGGCAAAAGTCGATCTCGGCATTGCCAAAGCAAAAAAACTTTATGATAAACGCGCCGCGCTCAAGAAAAAAGAGTCTGACCGAGAAATCGACCGGGCAATTAAATCCCGAAACCGCTGATCCAACAAAAGGAACATGCAATGGAAATGGACAAGGTAATCGGAAAAATACTGCAGGGCTATCAACCGGCATGCGTCGTCATAGCTGCTAATGAGTTAAAATTGTTCGATCAGCTCAAACAACCGGCCACAGCAAAACAGGTCGCAGAGACCTTGAACCTGGATCCTGAAGCCACCGAGCGTTTGCTCAACTCCCTCACTTCAATGGAAATCATTGTCAAGAAAAACCAGACCTATCACCTGCCAAAAGCCGCTCATGATTATCTCACATCGGGTGGGAGCCACTCTCTTCAACAATGGATTCAGCTCTCCGCCGACCTCTATCCAATTTGGGGCCAGCTTTCCTTTTTTATAAAATCCG
>CATMOP010000073.1 GCA_950072225.1 uncultured Nitrospina sp. | reverse complement strand
CGAGAACCGCTTTGTGGGGATGAAGTCGCGTGGAGTATATGAAACGCCGGGTGGAACGATTTTGCACGAGGCCCATCGGGCGATTGAATCCATTACTCTGGACCGGGAGGTTAATTTTTTGCGTGATTCTCTGATTCCCGCCTATGCCAAAATGATTTATAACGGTTTTTGGTTTTCTCCTGAAAGGGAGCTGGCTCAGCAAACTGTTGACCAAGTCCAGGTGAATGTTACCGGGGAGGTCCGGCTGAAATTGTATAAGGGCAATTGTGTTGTCCTAGGTCGAAAAGCTGAAAAATCGCTGTATAACCAGAATATAGCAAGCTTCGAAGAAAGTCATGGCTACAATCAGGATGACGCAGAGGGATTCATAAAACTCAATGCCCTGCGGCTAAAACTCTACGCAGAAACCTTTGACCGCCACTAGGCGTGGGGCCACCAGCGTGATACCCCATTCTACCCCATGCGGGGCATGAAATTTAATGAAGAAGATATAACTGGGGTATGAAGGCAAATGAAGAGCATAACTCGCTGGACTAGCTTGCAATAGCGTTTTATTGCTGGCAACGATACTCTCGGCTTGACGAGCTTTTGCAATCTGCCTCCGGCGGTTCGCCGGCGGTTGATTTGCAGGTAGGAAGGGCGATAAAATAACGGTATGAGTTCCATTCTGATTGTGGATGATGAAAAGAGCTTGCGGGACTTCCTGGTTATTATGCTTGAGGAGGAAGGTTATCAGGTTGTTACCTCTCCCAGTGCCGAAAAAGCTATCAAGCTGATCCGCGAAAACATTTTCGACCTGATTCTGACCGATATCCGCATGGGGGGCTCCAATGGAATAAATGTTTTGGATGCGGCCCGGAAAGTCCTTCCCGATACACCCGTTGTGATGATGACGGCTTATGCTTCCGCCGAAACAGCCGTGACCGCTATGAAAAAGGGTGCCTACGATTATATCTCCAAGCCATTCAAAATCGAGGACATCCAGCTAATCGTCAAGAACGCTTTGGAGAAGGAAAAGCTCACTGAGGAAAACCGTTTTTTAAAGACCGCATTGAATGACCGCTTTCAGCTTACAAATATAATAGGGAAGTCCGGGCCGATACAGAAAATCTTCGATCTAGTGGACAAAGTCGCCCAAAGTAATGCGACCGTTTTAATCACCGGTGAAAGTGGTACGGGCAAAGAACTCATCGCTAAAGCCATCCATTTTAACGGTTCTAGAAAAAACTATCCCTTTGTTTCCATCAATTGTGGAGCCATGCCGGAAAACCTTCTTGAAAGTGAATTGTTCGGGCATGAAAAAGGAGCCTTCACCAGTGCTGATTCCTTGAAGCTGGGATTGATGGAATCCGCGAATAAAGGCTCATTTTTCCTTGATGAAGTGGGCGATGCCCCATTATCGACCCAAGTGAAACTGTTGCGAGTTTTACAGGAACATGAAATCACGCGATTAGGAGGCACCCAGCCCATTCCTGTGGACTTAAGAATCATTGCGGCGACAAACAGCAAACTTTCGGATTTAGTGGAACAGAAATCCTTCCGCGAGGATTTATATTACCGGTTGAATGTTATTCCTATTCATCTTCCCCCTTTAAGAGAACGTAGAGAAGATATTCCGGATTTAGTGGAATTTTTTATCAAGAAGTATAATGCCCGGCACACTAAAACCCATATTCAAGGCATAGATCCGGATGCCTTGAAAGCATTTGAACAGTATTCCTGGCCAGGCAATGTGAGAGAATTGGAAAATGCCATTGAGAGAGCAGTGGTCCTGGAGACAGAGAAAAGGATCGGCAAAGCTAGTTTACCGGATGAGCTTCTCGGAAAATTGTCTCCCAATAAAATCCAGATCCCTGAGCTGGGCGAAAATAATATTGACCTTGAAAGAACCCTGGATCAAATCGAAAAGAAAATGATCGCCAATGCCTTGTTGCGTTCTGATGGCATTATTAATAAGGCGGCGAAAATATTAAATCTCAGTTTTCGTTCAATGAGATATCGGATTGAAAAACACAAATTAAAGGGTGAAGCCAAAGATAAAGATTAAGAGCACCCCATAAGAATAACTAGTGCCGGTCTCACCAAGGCGATCTTTTTGATATTTAATGAAAATATTTATAGTTAAATTTATTATTGTTTTCCAGTTTGCATTTTGTGGGCTGGTATATGCTGAGCTTGAAGAAGTAGTATCAGGAGAGAACAACCTGGAGCAAAACAAGCCTGCTTTGCCGGATGATCCTTTTTTGCAGGCCGAGTATCTATTCCATTCAGGAGATTTTATTGGAGCCAAACCACTTTTTCATGACTACTTGTCCCATAACCCCTCGGGGAAAAGAAGTTATCTGGCCTTGTTTCGTCTGGGTTGGATAGATCAGTCCAACCTTTCTTTTTCTACGGCAGTCCGTTTCTACCAAATTTTTTTAGAAAAGTTTCCTGGTTCCCTTTTGGCAAATTCTGCAAGATTTAACATGGCCGTCTGCCACTATGAATTGGCGGACTATGATCGTGCAGAAGCCTTGTTCCTCATGGTCTTGCGATCATCGCCAGATAAAAAACGTAAATGGGAAATCATGGTTCGTCTGGCCCGGATTGATGGGAATCGGATGAATTATGAAAAAGCTTTTTCTAAATTAAAAAAAGTTTTTGGTCAGATTGAAAATAAGGAAGTCCGTAAACATGCTGTCGAGGTCACTGCGAATCTGATTAATGAAAAACTTGGGGCTGCCCATGTTTCAGCATTAATTCAGAAATTTGGAAACGGTTTTCCGGTAGACCTTTTAATATTGAGAAAAATTTCATCTTTCAGGGAGACAGGGGATATTGCCAACTACGTGGCAAGTATAGAGAAATTTATTGAAACCTTCCCCAAACATTCGCGTAAAGTTGAAGTTCAAAACTGGTTGAACTCGATTAAGGAAAATACCGGGGCTAAAATAAAAATTGGCGTGGTTCTTCCGCTGACCGGAAAACTAGCGCTGACTGGACAAAGGGTGCTACAGGGAATTCAGCTTGCAGTGAACCAGCTTCCTTTTCAATTCAGGGAAAAGCTGGGGCTGGAAGTGAGGGATTCCGGAGAACTGCCGATTAAGGGGGTTATAACCGAATTGGCCGGATTGCCCAATGTTGTGGGTATCATCGGGCCCCTATTGAGCGATGAAGTAAAAATCGCCGGTGAGGTTGCCCGGCAATATCAAATCCCCATATTTTCACCCACCGCATCAACTCAGGGCCTGGTGGATATGAACCCCTATACATTTCGAAATGCTTTGACCCGGGAGATTCAGGCCAAATTCCTGGCGGAGTATTCCATTAATACTCTCCATCTGCGGAGATTTGCGGTTCTTCATCCTTTTGAACCTTTTGGATTGGAATTGAAAGATATCTTCATCAACGAAGTTGAAGCTTTGGGAGGGGAAGTGGTGACGGTTTCCGGATACGAACGCTCCCAGAATGACTTTAAAAATCAGATTTTGCAATTAGGCGGCGTTGAGGATGATGAATTAATAAAGATTGCCCGCGAAATATTGTTGAACAATGGTCAAATGAAAGATTTTAGTGATACATCTTTATTGTCCCGGCCAATTGTTGATATGGGCCATTGGTCAGAGAATAATGTTGAAAAATTAAAAGTTTCCCTGGAGTTGAGTTACGATGCGATTTTTATTCCTGGAGTCTATGATAAAGTGGGCCTGATAATTCCCCAATTGGCTTTTTATAATGTCACTAATGTTACCTTGCTGGGTGCCAATGGCTGGAACTCCCCCGAGTTGGTCAAGATGGGCGGGAAACATTTGGAGACAGTTTATTTTGTCGATGGCTATTATCCCGATTCTCACCAGTCGGAAGTCCGGCAGTTTGTTCAGGAATTCAAAACTAATTTTGGTGAAGAGCCTGTTTACTTGTCAGCCCAGGCTTTTGATGCTGCAAACATATTTATAAAAATTATTCGGGCTGGTGCGGATAACAGGATCAAGATGTGGGAAAACTTGAAAATCGTAAAAAACTTTCCGGGAGTTACAGGCAAGACTACCTTGCTTCCTTCGGGCGATTCCGAAAAAAATATTTTTGCGTTGACAATAAAAAGAAAAAAAATTGTTCAGGAAAACTAGGTTTCATACAAGTCGCCTTTTTAGTCGCAACCCTCCCTCCGCATAATTGACAGGTTGTTGAAAAAATCCAGCTTTCCTTAAAATGTGCTTTCCAGAAAATCTTCAGGGAAAGGTTGTACATTATCAGGGAGATAATCCTGCAAGAAAATTTCGAATCGTGAACCGGGTTCGTTAAATGAAGCGGGCTCTCCAATTTCTGGACGGATTCTTAAATATTGAATGTCGCTTGGAATTTGAAAATTAGTGATGGGTTTATTGACAAGAGCCTCCTGCATGAATTGTAACCATATGGGTATGGCGGCCCGGGAACCCGTTTCATTTTTTCCCAGGGACTCATCTTTATCCTTGCCAACCCAAACCCCAGTTACCAACTCTGGTGTGTAGCCCATGAACCATGCATCTACGAAATTATTGGTGGTTCCAGTTTTTCCTGCTACAGGTCGATTAAGCGCCTTGACCTTTTTTCCGGTTCCGTGTTCCACAACGCTTTGCAATAAGCTTGTGATGGTATAAGCAACGCCTGGAGAAATCGGATGGGAAATTTCGGGTTTAGAGGTGTATAGAATTTCACCTTTACGGTTTTGAATATACCTGATTGACCTGGGTTTGGTCAGGGTTCCATTATTTGCAAATGCTGAATATGCGGAAGTGAGCTGAAACAGTGTTAATCCCGATGATCCTAGCGATATGGACAGGTTTTTTTCCATATTTGAGGTGATTCCTAAACTTTTTGCCAGTTTGATAGTCCCCTTGATACCAATATTTTGCATGAGCTTGACAGTCACCACATTTCGAGAGTGGGTGAGGGCGGTTCTCAGTGAAGTCGGTCCGTAAAATTTTTGCTCAAAATTTACAGGTTTCCATTTATCAAAAGCATTTTCCTTTTCTTTGAATATTATTGGGGAGTCTATGATGATGCTGGCCGGGGAAAATCCCTCTTTGATTGCGGCCGCATAGATGAGGGGTTTGAACGCGGAGCCCGGTTGTCGGACCGCCTGTACGGCTCGGTTAAACTTACTCTTGGAGAAGGAATAGCCTCCAACCATAGCCTTGACTTGACCTGTTTTAGGGTCCAGGCTTACTAGACTGCCTTCCACCTGTGGTTCTTGCTCCAGGGCTAGTGCCCAGCCCAGACCTCCTTCAATAATTCTTAGTGGTTTTACCCAAATTAAATCTCCTGGATACAGAGCCTCGCTGGGCCTATTGATTTTTGCCCACCTTCCGTCCAGGCGTGTATTGGGAGGCCTTGCCCAATTCATATCGAGAATGTCAATGGTCCCTTCATCAGGTCCCAAAAAAACCGATACTTGTTTTTCATCTACCGAAATCACAACTCCTTTTATAATATTGCCCTCTGTGATGCCTTCACCCTCTTCAAAACGGTTCATTTTGATTAAGGCTTCCTGAATGGACAATTCTCCTCTGGATAGATCCACGTTTCCTAACGAGCCTCGATAGCCATATCGTTTGTCAGCGACCCTCAAATTTTTTCTGATGGATTTTTGAGCAGATTCCTGTAGACCGATATCGAGAGTGGTATAAACTTTTAAGCCGCCACGATAAAGTTTGCTGCTTCCATATTTCTCTTCAAGAAATTGTCTTATATGTTCAACAAAATAGGGGGCTCTGTTGAGCATGGTGGTGATTTCGCCCAGATGAAACTCCTCCTTTAAGGCGTTTTCTCCTTCTTCCTTGGTGATAAAAGAAAGATAGGCCATTCTACGAATGGTGTGGTTTCTTCTTTTTTGTGCGCGTTCCGGGTCTTTATAAGGCGAGTAGTGGTTGGGAGCTTTAGGAAGGCTGGCAATCATCGCGCATTCCGCTATGGTAATATCCGCAACACCTCTGCCAAAATAGGTGCGGGAAGCGGCCTCCACGCCATAACTTCCATGGCCGTAGTAAATTTGGTTGAGATACATTTCAAGAATCTCATCCTTGGTGAAAACCAGTTCTAGCCGGACGGCCAATATGGCTTCCCTGATTTTTCTGGGTAATGTGCGCTCGCGGGATAAAAATAACGTTTTGGATAATTGCTGGGTAATGGTGCTTCCGCCTTCCACTACACGCCCGGCTTTCAGGTTGGTGATAAAAGCTCTGAAAATAGCTTTAGGATCAATGCCAAAGTGATAGTAGAAGTTGGAGTCTTCAACCGCCAGAGTGGCCTGTTTCAAGGCCAGGGGAATATCTTCAAGCGGGATCATGATGCGTTTTTCTATATAAAACTCGGCAACCTTTTCGTCCTCATCCGAATAAATCTGGGTGATGGTACTAGGATGATAATTTTTTAATTCACGGACATCTGGTAGATCCTGGGAATAGTGGAAATATATAAATCCTGCCCCGGTAAAACCTGCGATCAAACAAAAAAGGGTGATGGAGTAAAATGTGATAATTAAAATTTTTCCAAGTTTGGAACGTTTTTTTTTCTTTTTAAGTCTGATGGGTTTTTGGTTTTTCAGTGCTTTCTTCATGATCAATCGTTATAACGGCAAGCGGGGAATAGTCGGGCCAAAACAGGCAGTAATACCCATGAGTGAAAAGTATCGGGAAAAATATTATTTTGGTGGTAGGCGACCTTCTTCCAGGTCCAGAAGGTCGACCCAGGTGTTGATATCTGTTCTTGAAGGATCAATCCTGTCGCGGGTTTCATAAAAATATTTCAATCGATCTTCAGAGTCTGGTCTCCGTTCAAGAATCTGGTCATTGATAAATTCGAAATCTTCGGGCTTTTTATCTTTAAGAGTTTCCTCAGCCCAGGCGCTGATTTCATCATCCCCATTTTTCATAGCTTCATTTGCGAATACATCCGAGTCGATACGCAGGAAATTCAGGATGATTTTATCGAGCGGGCAGGGGTATACATAGTCCGCTATTTGGTTTTGTTTAAAGGCCTGGGCCTTATCGATCATGCGCGCCAAATGCACCAAACCGGCCATTTTGACATTGGGACTGCGTGGATAGGCTCTGGATAAGTCCATTTGATGTTCAGTCGAGCCTGAGACGGTTCACCCCCCTAAAATTTTTTGAGGATTTGATGGCTTTTGCACCTGTGTCTCCAATCCGGTTGCGAAAAAGATCCAGTGTGGTCAGGTTCACAAGAGTTTCCGATTGTGCAAGATATTTCGCTCCCTGTTCGCCAATACGGTTGAACTTTAAAATCAATTGTTCCAGTTTAGACAGGTTCGTTGCCTGGGCTAAAGACTGTGCCCCCGCTTCAGTAATATTATTAGATTTCAAATTTAATACTTTCAGGTTTTTTGTGAAAGCGGAATTGCAAAGTACCGATAAACCTCGGTCGCTGATATCATTTTCCCCCAGGTCCAGATTGGTCACTTCGGCTAGAATTTCCATTTCTGACAAGCGGATTAATTCTTCATCGCCCAGTTTTTTATTTTCCAGGCAAAGACTGACATCCGCAATGCCCCTTTCGATCTTATCGGCAACCAGCTTATCTAAATCTATGGTTTGGTCCTTGGACATAAAATAAACATCCAGACGAAAAAAATCATTAAATACAATACTTTGCTAACAGAATTCATCATAAACTTATTGCCGGGCCGGGTCAAATATAACAACATCAATTTTGTTATTCAATTTAGATCCATAAATATGCTAAATTGAATTCATATAATTTCAGTTTGTTTGGGGTGATTGTAAATTTAACGTTAAGGGAGTTGTGATATGCGAACAGTAATTTCAGTTTTATTTGCCTTGTTTCTGATTTCTTTGCCACTCATAGCTGTTGCCGCAGAGGGGCCCATGGAGCTTCCCGCAGGATCCAATTCAGGCGCCGATATGCATAACAAAGCAGGGATCAAAAACTGGAACGAAGGCAATATTGAGGGAGCGTTGAAACATTTTCAGGAAGCCAGTGCGGAAGACAAAACTATAGCAGAAACCCATTTCAATGAAGCGGTGTCATTGGATAAACTGGGCAGGCATGGTGATGCCACCATGCATTTTGGAGCAGCAAAAAAACACGCCAAGGGGAATAAAAAGATTCTAGACTCCCCCATTTTAAACGGGCATTTGCGCTAGCCCCTTGGTACCCCTCCGGGGCATGCGTGGTATTCAACCATTGACTTCATGCCCGGCACGGGTAAGAGCTTAGGGAGAATATCACGTGCGCTTGAGGGTGTCACCTTCATGGGTAATGCAAGAGCTGCCTCCTACGCTAGTGGGCTGGGCACCAAAACCCTGTCAATTCAGCGTTTATTTTG
>CATMOP010000072.1 GCA_950072225.1 uncultured Nitrospina sp. | reverse complement strand
TGAGTGTAGCGGCGTTACGGAACTTCTCACCCATTTCACGGCGAGACCGTCTCGTCAGGCGGAACTTTTTGATCAGATTATCAATTCTTATCACTTGTATTCACAGAAAAAGTGTTACTCTCCAATGATCTTTATCAACACCCGTTTGCGGCGGCGGCCGTCAAACTCACCGTAGAAGATCCGCTCCCATGTTCCGAAGTGGAGCTGCCCGTCCGTGACGGCAAGTGGGGACTGGCCGCCAAGGCGCTGGGTCAACTGACTCTGGAGGAAGGCGATCGCGTCCTCACCGCGTTCCATCCCGCCCGCCGCGGCGTATGCCGCGAGGGCGCCGCCGGCGTTCCCGGCCGCGGGCTGTATTTGAAGGAATAGGCCTGGGCGAACCTGATTTCCCGCCCCAGCGCCAGCGTCTCTTCGAATTCCGCCTCGGTTTCACCGGGAAAACCGACAATGATGTCGGTGGAGAGAGATATACCCGGGACTTCTGATTTCAATTCCGCAAGCAAATCCAGATATTCTTCTATAGTGTGGTCCCTGCGCATGGCTTTGAGCATTTGATTGTTGCCGCTCTGAACAGGAAGATGCAGGTGGTTCATCAGGATATCCAGATCCCGATACGCACGAATGGTATCACGGGTAAAATCATTTGGATGGCTGGTGGTAAATCGCAACCTTTGTACCCCTGGAATTTCCGCGATACCGTATAAAAGTTCATGAAAAGGCACGGGTTTCTTCAGCCCTCGCTTGCCGTAGGAGTTTACGTTTTGCCCCAGTAATATGATTTCTTTCGCGCCCTGATTCACGAGGTGGCGAATTTCTTCAAACAGTTCTTCCGGTTCCCTCGACTTTTCCCTTCCACGAGTAAACGGAACAACGCAAAAAGTGCAAAACTTGTCGCAACCTTTAATGATGTTTACAAAGGCGCTGGGTCCGGGGGCCTTTGGCAGGTCACGGGACAACTCGGGAATAGAATAGACTTTTTCCTGATCAAAGCCGGTCCAGACAAAAGTTTTTCCGGTGTTCCGCACCCGGTCTACGGCCTGGGCAATTCCTTCCACCTGGTCCGGTCCTATCACGAAATCCAAATACGGCATGCGTTTGAGCAGTTTTTCGCCTTCTTGTTGGCCTAGACATCCGGTTAAGCCCAGAATCAGGTCTGGATTAGCCATTTTTAAAGGTTTTAGACCGCCAAACAGGGAGAATGTTTTTTGCTCCGCCTTTTCCCGAATCGAGCAGGTATTGACAAGAATCAGGTCCGCATCCTCTTTTTCCAGGGTACGCTGGTAGCCGGAATGGAACAGGACGAGTTCCATCCTGTCTGTGTCGGCGACATTCATCTGGCAACCAAAAGTATCTAAATAGACTTGTTTCATATGGAAAGACTGTAAGGGAATCGCACGATCTTTGCAACCCCTCAGTAGGCTCGGCCTAGCCATCGGGGGTCGCGTGAGGTGTCCCTTTATTTATTTTCATTCCCTCCCCAGATGGGGTATGTGATTTTAACCTTTTATATTTAATGCCCTGCAAGGGTATTTGCATCAGCGTGCATTGCAACCGTTGGTTGCGCCGGCCCTTTATAAATTTAAACAAATTTATATAAATTTATAAAAACTTAGTTAAATTTCAGGAATTTTGTTGACAAATCGATGCATTTAAAATAAAATTCATACAATTCCATAAAAAGTATTTAATTTGCAGAGCTAAGTGTGCCAGAACCATTTTTAGGGGGGGACTTACTGTGGTCAAAAGCAACTGCGTCCGGCAGATCCGGGAAGCAAAAATGATGAGCAAAGCTGAGTTGGCTCGAAAGGCAAGCGTGACCGTTCAAACGATAGATCGTATTGAAAAGGGGAACGATTGCCGCCTTGATACGAAGCGAAAGATCATTTTAGCTCTTGGTTACAAGCTAGTAGATCGGACAAGGATTTTTGATTCTGAAAATGATAACTCCGCTTCAGCGACCAAAAAAGTAAAGAAAAAAAACCCCTGAATTTTGTCAGGGGTTTCTGTTTGGTCAATTGGGGTGAGATTTTACATACTCAGAGCACAAGGTTTAAAAACATTATATCTCTGCACGCTTATCGGAGTAAGCGGGAAAGACTTAAGTTCCGCGCAATAAAAGCTTGAGAATAAGCCTGAATAAAATTTTGTGAAAAATTATAAAAAATTATTCACTATTAAAATAATGGGTAGCAAATGGAAAATTAAAACTCATTGATTTTAAAAGGGTTTTAGCTAGAAAGCGGATTTGGTACAGGGTTTGCTTTTTATAGGGTTTATGAGCTCTATTAATCGTTGATAGTACAAATTTATTTTTGGATTTTATGTTTTTATCGAAAAAAACTCAATTAGTAGCCATCGACATCGGGTCTTCTTCTATCAAGCTGGTTCAATTGTCTGAGATTAAGGAAGGAGAGTTTGAACTGACCCATTTTGGAATGATGCCGCTTGCTGAGGAATGGATTGTTGAGGGAGTAATTAAACAACCCGAACGAGTGGCCGGGGCCCTGAAAAATTTAATCAAAGCCGAAAAGATACAAAGCCATTATGCCGTGTCTGCCGTTGCGGGAGAAGCTGTTTTTATAAAAAAAATAAAAGTTCCAGTAATGTTGGAAGGGGAGCTTTCTGAAAAGATAACCCAGGAAGCGGAACAATATATTCCATTTGATATTGATGATGTGGCTCTCGACTTCCAGCTTTTGGGCACGGTAAAGGCTGACAAAGCAGAGGAATCCGATAGTTCGAAAGACAGTGAATTTAATGGGGAATCTCAAAACAATGATCTGCAACGAGAAGATTCGAATGAAGAGACGGATGAGGAAATGATGGAAGTCCTCCTTGTGGCGGTCCAAAGAGCCGTCATTGATGAGAGGACCGATATTCTTCTGGAAGCGGGGTTGAAGCCAGCCATCATTGACCTGAATGTGTTTGCATTGATGAATGCGGCCCAACTTACCAATGATTTATCATCAATGGGTATTACCGCACTCATTGACCTGGGAGATTCGTTCACCCATATAAATATTATCCAAGATGGAACAATGGGTTATTCCCGGGATATCCCTGTTGGAGGAAGCTATTGCACCAAGATGATCATGTCAAAATTCAAGGTTCCTTTTAACCAGACTCTTGAAATAAAGCGGGGCAATTTTTCTTCAGAAATTAAGGAAGAAGATGTCATCAAAATCATTGCCCAGGCTTATAAAAGAGTTTTGGAGGAAGTTCAAAAATCCTTTGAATATTTTGGCACCCTGTCTGGTAACAAGGTAGAGAGGATTTTATTGTGTGGAGGGGGAAGCATGATTCAGGGATTGGATGGCTTTTTTGCCGACTACTTAAAGGTACCTGTTGAGATTTTAAATCCCATGCAGGGGGTCAAGGTCAATCCCAAAAACTTTGACCATTCGTTAATTGATGAAATGAGTGGGTTGTCAACGGTTGCCTTGGGTTTGGCAACAAGGAGGTTTGACTACACATGATTCGGATCAATCTCCATGATTATCATGATGAGCTGAGAAAGATTGAGATCCAAAAGCGGGTGGTTAAATCTCTTGCCGTCGTTGTTGTCGCGATCTTTTTTATCATGGTGAGCTGGTTGATAGAGCAGGCACGACTGGATTCGATAAAAAGTGAAACACGCAAATTGGAATCTCAAGTCGCGGCTTTAAAAAGTCAGGTTGAAAAAGTTAAAAAAATGGAAGGCAAGCAAAGACGCTTGGAGACTATTATTTCGGGCATTGAACGTTTGCGAGAAAAGCAATTGCCTGCGAGCACAATTGTCGGCGATTTAAACCTGATACTTCCGGAGGACCTTTGGTTGAGCGGCATCGCACAGAGAGATTTAGATTATCTGAAGCGTAAAGTAAAGAATTTCCCCACCATCATGTTTGGTGATCCGGGTAAAAAGAAAAAGAAAAAAAGGAGAAAAAAGAAAAAAGGAATGGTCACCAAAGAGTTTGTGGAGGTTAAGGGCTTTGCCCTGACTGAAGACGGAGCAACGGAATATCTAAAAAGACTACAGAAAATTCCTTATTACAAAACAGCGTTCCTTTATAAGTTATCACAAACATATATTGGCGGTCAGGCAGTTCAGAAATTTATTATTTATTGCTATATGCCAGAAGATAAAAAATCGGCTTAATCGACAACAACTATGGATAAACTGTTCGACAAATTACCTTACGATGATCTTGATGGGATTAAGTTTATCCACTTGCTGGCAGGGGCAGTGGGCATCGGATTGGCGCTTTTTATCGCCTATTATTTCACTTTGTACAGCGCTACCAATACGGAATTTAAAATGCTAGCCAAGCAAAAAGTAGAAGCGGAGAGAACCTTGAAGCGATACAAGGGGATAGTTGCCAAAAAAGACAGGGTGGGGAAAAAACTGGCCTTGGTAAAGGGCAAATTCGACTCGTTTAAAAATCAAATGCCCAGCCAGGCCGAGATTCCCAATTTGATACAAAGGATGTTGGCGTTTGGCAAGGATAGGAAAATGAAAATGGTTGCGCTCACTGTAGAGGAAGGTGAATTGAAAAGTTTTTATAAGGTGATTCCCTTAAAAGTCCAGTTAGATGGGGAATTATGGGACACGCTCGATTTCATCGAATACATGCAGAATCTTTTGCGCCTGGTGAGTTTTGATAGCCTGATATTGCAGGTTCAAAGTGATAAAAAATCTGGAGCAAGGAGTGAAGGAGCTACCAGGGGCTTAATAAAAACTACCTTAATGGTAAAGACTTACTCTTTTCTGGAAGGCGCTGAAGATCGCCAATCGGTTAAAAAGGAACCATCTGAGAAGAAAGGTCATTAAGCACTGCAACGGATGATGATATTGCAAATGAAAATTAGGCGACAAATGAAAATTTTATTTTTCCTGTGGATAGCATTGGCAGGGGTATCTTCTTTTCCAGCCTCAGCGATGACTTCATCTTTGCAGGATGATTTGCGTTCCAGAAACCAAAAAATCAATATTTTATTCCGGATCAGTGGGCTTGAAGATATTTTGGAGAACATCGAATCTGTTTTACAAATTTCAGGAAATATTAATAAGGAGGCTTTGGCACCCGGTCAGGATGGGTTTGCCAGGAGAATCATGCACCGGGCCTATTCTCGTGAAAAATTTAATCGAGTGCAGAAGCAATCTTTTCTTGAAAATTACAAACCTCAATATGTTTTTTCGGGGGTTCAATGGTATCGAAGTTCATTAGGGAAAAAATTAATGAGGCTTGAAAATGAAGCGAATAATCCAGCCAGCCAGCCAGCCAGGGATTTGTTCGTGGAAAATTTATTGAGCTCGCCTCCCAGCGAGGAACGAGCATTTCTGGTAGAGGAAATTGAGCGTGCTTCGACCATGACTGAAGCTAGTAAGATCCTTTACTTGGGATATGTCAAATTGATGTATCCCTTTAATAAAACAATTCAAGGAAAGAGGCCCGGAAAAGTACTGAGATTATTGGAGGAAAGCATTACCGAACCCATGCGGGAAATTGTTTTGCGGGGTTTGCTCTTTAGCTTTAAGGATATTAAGGATAAAGAACTTGAAAAATATGCTGAGTTTTTAAATTCTGAGGCCGGAAGCTGGTTCAGTCAGACAACTTTGAAGGGTTTTGAAAAAGGGATTAAAAGGAATTTGCATCAGGCAGGACAAATTCAGGAAGACTTGTTAAAAGAAATCAAATCTGGTGGGCCGGAGTTTCCTTTGGTAAAAGAGATCGCCGAACCGGGACAAAGGTACCTGCTAATTGGAAAGCGCGATCCTTTTCAGCCCTTGGTGAACTCCGGCGGACTGGTTTTACTTGCTGAAGAAGGTCAAATGTCCAAGGCCCGCTTGTTCGGGGAGGAGTTAGGAGATATTCCCCCTATTGCCTTGCTGGTATTTGCCAAGATTGAAGACCAGCATCCCGACCTCTATAGAAATTTGAAACATTTTGAACGCTTGATTAATGACCAAGAAGAATTGGAAGAGATGGAAGATGATGAATATTCCGATGCCATTGAAAATTATCGTGCTGCCTTGGAGCAGGCTTCTGATATCAAAATGGATGAGTCGCCCCTGCAGATAGAATATGACTCCCTTCGGATGACGGGAATTATCCGAAAAAGATTAGAAGCGATTGCTATGTTTGAGATTGGCCAAACTGGGTATGCAGTGAGACAAGGGGACCGGATTGGTCCTGTGTTCGGGTACGTGGATGAAATACAGGACGAACAAATAGTCGTGGTTGAAAAATTCAGGGATTACCTCGGTAATATCCTGACCAACCAGAAAATTATCGATTTTTATCAGGACACATCTAATGAGGGTGATACGAACTTATGAGAAAACAAATGTTCATAAAATCCTATTTAATGAAGATAGCTTTTCTATTGGTATTTTTAACAGGAGCGGTACCCGCATATTCTGCGGTTCTGCTTTCGGATCATAAGTTAGATACCCCATTAGTTCAAGAACCAGGCATTTCCGGCCAAGACAAAAAAAAGGCAGTTCCGTTAATGGTCTTCGCCCAAAATCAGACGACAGGTTCCAATAAAGAGTCCTTGGGGGAAATTGTTTTTATCAATACAGTGGAAGAGGGGCAAAGCTCCATTGTTTCTATCGAGTCGACCCAGGCTGTTCAATATACGGCATTTAAACTTCTGAATCCGCTCCGTCTGGTTCTGGATTTTTCCAAAATGGATAAGGGAAATCTGACCAGTCGTATTCAGGTTGATAAAGGGATTGTGAATTCTATCCGTCCTATCCATTTTGAAGAGGCGGGGGTATTGCGCCTTGAAATCGTTCTCAACCAGTCAGCAGATTATGAGATTAATAAGCCGGAGAAAAATAAATTAATCGTTCGTCTTCGATCTTCGGGGCAGGTCTCAGGTCAGGAAATGGCCCAAATGTCTCCGTCCATGAAGGAGACAGCTCCTTCCAGTAATAAGAAAAAATTTTATAAAAAAAGTCTCCGGGGCGCGGCTTCCCTCATGGAAGAAGCGGAAGAAGCGGAAGAAGTTGCCTTAAATGAAGACACCTGTTTTCCCATGTTATTCGGAGAAAAGGAAAAGATTTCCCTGGACTTTCAAAATGCCGATGTCCGCAACCTTTTTAGAATCTTCGCAGAGATCAGTGGACTTAATGTCATTCTTTCTCCTGAAGTAGGGGGTTCCGTAAATATTAGAATGATGGATGTGCCCTGGAACCAGGCAATGGAAATCATTCTCACTAACAGTGCTTTAGGACGGGAATGCTTCGGGAACAATATTGTCCGTGTTGCGACCAAAGTGACGCTTGCGGCTGAAGACACAGCCCGACTTTCTGAGAAAACTCGTGCAGTATCTGAAAGGCTCAATGAACGGGATTCTGAGGATCTGGTCACCGAGGTGGTTCGTGTCAACCATGCTGATATTACCGAACTTTCGACGAGCCTTACTGCCTTAAAGAGTGCTCGCGAAGACGCCCTGATTACGATAGATACCCGAACCAATACCCTAATTTTAAATGACCTGCGACATCATGTGGATGATATGCTGGAGACCATAAAAATTCTGGATATCCCCACACCCCAGGTTTTGATTGAAGCAAAAATTGTTGAGATCAGCAAAAGTTTCTCCCAGGAACTGGGAATTTCTTGGGGTCTTGTAAACCCTGACCCTGGTTTCCCGACGGTTACCGGGAATAGCACTTTTGATAGCCAATTTCTGGTGGATCTAAGACCAACTGTCGATATCGCTGCAGGAAATGTTGCCGGCTTCGATTCTTTAATACAGGGGTTCTTACCTGGAGTAGCTTTAAATGTCAAGCTGGAAGCTCTGGAGGAATCGGGAAAGGGGCGTGTTATTTCCAGCCCCAGAGTTACGACTGCGGATAATAAGGAAGCCCGGGTACTAAGTGGTAGGCAAATTCCCTATCAGGTCAATTCGGTCGAAGGGAACTCCATCCAGTTTGTCGATGCCGAGCTCAGTTTGACAGTCACCCCTCATGTCACTGCAGACAATAGTATTTATATGACCATAGACGCGACTAAAAATGCCGCGGATTTTACGGAAAAGATTGACAATGTACCGACCATAACCACAAAGGAAATGCATACGGAAGTTTTAGTGGGTAATGGGGATACAACTGTTTTAGCTGGAATTTACGAAAGCATTTCAACCGAAAATAAAAAGGCAGTTCCGTGGTTCTCTAAATTGCCTTTAGTGGGTTTTCTGTTTAGAGCCTTTGATGATAAAGACACTATTAATGAACTTTTAGTTTTTATCACTCCTACCATAGTTGAAACATATTGAGTTCTGTGCTTAAGGCTGTTTAAACAAGGAAAAACAAGGTGCACGAAAAAACTCTCATAAAGAAAAAATTGGGACTGTTAAAAAATGCCAGTTTATCGAAATGCGGAGAACCTCCGCTGGTCGGCGTAGCCGCCGGTGGCAATGTGGCGG
>CATMOP010000071.1 GCA_950072225.1 uncultured Nitrospina sp. | reverse complement strand
CATACGGACGCTGGAATAGAGGTAGTTGACTACAAATCTGGATCGGTGATTGAGCAGACGAGACTGGTAAAGAAAAGCACGGCATCCGCGAACACTTCCAACGCCAAGTCCTGATATATGCCGCGTTGGTTCATGAAAAAGAAGGAGAAGTTGATATCGATTTTCGTCTTACCCAGACTGAGAAGAGATGGCTGGTCGTGGATGTCGTCCTGGATGGTGTCAGCATGAGAAACAATTTGCGCAGTAAGTTTTATAAGGTGATAGCTAAAAAAGGTTTTAATGAACTCATGCGTAAAATGGAAAAGAAGCTGAAAGCCTCTAAGAGCTGAGGCTTGATGCCTAAATAATTTATTTGGAATAGACAATGAAAAAAATTGGCATGGTCAGTTTGGGGTGTCCGAAAAACACGGTGGACTCTGAAAGGGTGCTGGGCGATTTGGTTTCTTCAGGGTTCAGCCTCACCCCGAATGAAGAAGACGCAGAGGTGATCATTATCAATACCTGTGGCTTTATTGAGTCTGCCAAAAAAGAATCGATCGATACGATTCTGGAAATGGCCCGGCACAAGGCAGGGGGAAAATGCAAACAGTTGATCGTCACCGGTTGCCTGGCCGAACGTTATAGCCAGGAACTGCTTGATGAAATCCCTGAAATCGACCACCTGCTGGGGGTGGGCCAGTATCCTCAACTGAAAAACATTATCGCGGATGTCGACCCGTTATCAAAAAATCATGTCGCCACACCCGCCGAATATTACGAGTCTTATACAGACCGGCTATTAACAACGGCTTTTTATACCGCGTATTTAAAAATTTCTGAAGGTTGCTCCAACCGTTGCGCATTTTGCATCATCCCGAAAATGCGTGGGCCGATGCGCAGCCGCTCGCCAGAATCCATTCTTGCAGAGGCCGAGCACTTAGCCCGCAAGGGAGTCAAGGAGTTCAATCTGATTTCGCAGGATACCACCATGTATGGTTTTGACTTGGGAATGAAAGACGGACTGGTTCGCCTGCTTGGGGAAATGGCCAAGGTCGAAGGGTTGGAGTGGATACGGCTTTTATATTGTTACCCAACCTTTTTGAACTCGGAGTTGATTGAGTTCATCGCGTCAGAGCCTAAAGTCTGCCGCTACATCGATGTACCTTTGCAACATACTCATGACGAGATGCTTAAAAGCATGAAGCGGCAGGAAACCGAACTTGGGGTCCGAAAAATGATCGATGAGGTTCGGCTGAAAATTTCGGATGTGGCCTTGAGAACCACATTTATTACCGGGTTTCCGGGAGAGACCGAAACACATTTTCGACATATGGTCCGGTTTCTTTGTGAAATGGAATTCGACCACGTTGGAATATTTACTTATTCGGATGAGGAAGGCACGACAGCCTTTGATTATCCGGACAAGGTTCCTCAGGAAGTGAAAGAAGAAAGGAAAAATATCCTGATGGAATTTCAAAAAGAAATAGTTCTTCAAAAAAACCGGGAGCGCATAGGCAGGGTGGAATCGGTTTTGGTGGAAGGTTTTGACCCGCAGGAAAACTATTTGATGACCGGAAGGCTCGCCTCCCAGGCACCGGATATTGACGGGCAGATCCTGCTCGAAAAATGTGAAGCCGAGCCCGGACAGATCATTTCCGTAAAAATTAAAGGGGTGGCAGATTATGACCTGATCGCGGAGCCGCTACAAACCGCAGTTTCCCATGAGCCTTAAACGCGTTGGAATTCTGACTGGAGGGGGAGATTGCTCCGGCCTCAATGCGGTGATCCGGGCGGTCACCCGGTCAGCGATTATCAGCTACGGGGCAGAAGTCATAGGCATTGAGGAGGGGTTCGAGGGCCTGATCTTTGACCACCACAGAAAACTTACTGTGGCCGGAACCAAGGACATACTGCCTTTGGGAGGAACCATTCTCGGAACCACCAATAAAGGCGACCCTTTTGAATACCGTCAGTTCAGCAAGGACGGCCAGCTGACGACTCAGGATTATTCTCAACAATCGATCGAAAATTTCAAACGTCTTGACCTGGACTGCCTGTTTGTGGTGGGTGGGGATGGAACTCTGCAACTGGGTTACAAGTTTTTTGAAAGAGGCTTGCCAGTGATCGGCATCCCCAAAACAATCGATAATGATCTGGTGGGTACGGATTACACCTTCGGTTACCAGACCGCTGTGCAGGTGGCTTGTGATGCGCTGGATCGACTACAAACAACCGGAGAAAGCCACCATCGGGTCATGGTTCTGGAGGTCATGGGCCGGGAGGCTGGCTGGATTGCCCTGGAAGCCGGAATTTCCGGGGGAGCCCATATCATCCTTATTCCGGAAATCCGTTACGATCTGGAAAAAGTGCTGGAAAAAATCCGCTTGAGGCAAGAGGGTGGAAGCCCCTTCAGCATCATCGTGGTAGCAGAGGGCGCCAAAGAGACTGGCAAGGAAGCAATCACTAGTGAAGCGGCCTCCACCCGTTTGCAGGGAGTAGCCCAGTTGGGCGGGGTGGGTAATTTTATCGCCAAACAATTGAGCGACCGAATTGACCTGGAGGTCCGTTGCACGGTTTTGGGGCATACTCAGCGAGGCGGTACTCCCCTGTCATTCGACCGGGTTCTTGGCACCCGGCTGGGAATCCAGGCGGTGGAGGCCGCCGCAGAAGGAGAATTTGGTAACATGGTGGCGTTGCAAGCTCGCGATATTGTTCTGGTTCCACTTAAAAGTCTGGCGGGAATTGTTCGCCAGGTTCCATCCGATTCGCAATTGATACATACCGCTGAGTCCATCGGCATTAGCCTGGGCCGGCCACTAGGCGTGGGGCCGGCTGGCAATGGCCCGTGAAGCAGTGAGAGCGTTTGCCGCATGTGATACGGACTCATTAGCCTTCATGTCCGGCAAGGGTAAATTAAAGATATGCTAAATTTCCTCCCCTAGCAGGCAAACTGGGCAAGGGCTTGATTGAGCCGAGCGAACCCGTTTTTGGCCCCTCAACGTATTGCCCACTGAGTCCAGCGTCACGCTGGTCACGCCTAGTGGTTGTGACATCCCGTTGAATATGTTAGTCTGAGCCACGACTTAGTTTCCCTTATCGGGAACTTCCCAATAAAACATCACGCACGTTTCCGGATCAAGCCAAGGGTGGCCTACGGGTTCTTGGTGCGAGATGATGGAGGCGAAGGTACAACCCATTAACTTTTAAGGAGTTTGCATGTCTGAAATCACAATGAAACAACTACTGGAGTCCGGGGTCCATTTCGGGCATCAGACCAATCGCTGGGACCCCAAGATGAAACCCTATATTTATGGGGCGCGAAGCGGGATATATATTATTGATCTGCAAAAAACTCTGGGTCGTTTCCAGGAAGCTGAAAAAGTTGTCCGGGAAATGGCTCGAGCAGGCAAGAAGATCCTTTTTGTGGCGACCAAAAAACAAGCGCAAGAGTTGATTGCCGAAGAAGCAACCCGCTGCGGAATGTACTACATCAACCAAAGATGGCTTGGTGGAACATTGACAAACTTTGCCACCATTCGCAAAAGCATTGCCCGGTTGCACGAACTGGAGAAGATGGATGAAGAAAATCAGTTTGATCTCTTACATAAAAAAGAAGCTTTGAGAATGAGAAGAGAAATTGACAAGCTGAATAAATTTTTCAGGGGTATCAAAAACATGAAGGATTTGCCGGATGCCCTTTTCATCGTTGATACCCGTAAAGAAAAAATAGCGCTGGCTGAGGGTAAAAAACTGGGGATTAAAATTATAGCCATGGTCGATACCAACTCCAATCCAGATGACGTGGATTATCCCATTCCGGCAAATGATGACGCGATGCGTTCCATCAAACTGTTTGCCAGCCGGATTGCGGATATCTGTCTGGAAGGGCAGGAAATGAGCAGGGTCAGCCAGGAAAAAGAAAACGCTAAAAAAGAAGAGGCCAAAAAAGCCGAGGCCAAAAAAGCCGAGGCCAAAAAAGCCGAGGCTAAAGAAAGTGTAAAGGAAGAGCCCGCACCGGGTGATTTGCCGGAATCGGCTCCGGTCGCCAGTGACAACGGGAACAGCTAAAACCCAATGCCTGCCTGAATTACTACCCGTGGGTTCCTATTAGGTTAAGAAACAAGCTATTTCACTTTGTAAAGAGTTAAGGCAATCCCATAGAGGGCCAAAGCCAGGGGGTTGGAAGAACCGATGGCGATGAATTCAATTTTAACCAACAATTTATAGATTAAGGAAATGGAATGGAAATAACTGCTGCGATGGTTAAAGAATTGCGCTCCCAGTCGGGCGCAGGAATAATGGAGTGTAAATCGGCTCTGAAAGAAACCAAAGGTGTTGTGGAAGATGCGATCACGTTCCTTAGGAAAAAAGGATTGGCAAAAGCAGATAAAAAGGCCCACCGCCAGACTGCTGAAGGAAAAATTGGTTCTTACATTCATCAGGGTAGTAAAATCGGGGTGCTGTTGGCACTGCATTGCGAAACGGATTTTGTGGCCAACACGCCTGATTTTCAGGAACTGGCCAAGGATATTGCCATGCATATTGCTGCCTCTAAGCCACGTTTTGCTACTCGCGAAGAGGTAACCGAAAAAATCCTGGAAAAAGAACGGGAGATCTATTCCCATCAGGCCAAGGAATCGGGAAAACCGGAAAACATCATTGAAAAGATCGTGTCGGGAAAAATGGAAAAATTCTATGAAGAGAACTGCGTGCTGGAGCAGGCCTTCGTCAAAGATACCAATATTACCATTGGCGATTTGATCAAACAGAAAATTGCCCTGTTGGGTGAAAATATCAATCTTGGTAAATTTGCAAGATTTGAAATTTAATGGACAAACCAATTTATAAAAGGGTTTTGTTGAAGCTTGGCGGAGAAAGTCTGGCTGCTGGAGAGGGCGAGTTTGGCCTGGATGAAGGCGCCCTGACAAATATTTCGGAGGAAATCCGTGAGGCCAAAGGACTGGGGGTGGAAATTGCCATTGTTATTGGAGGAGGCAATATTCTGCGAGGCGTAGCCTTGAGTTCCATAGGAATCGAACGCACCACCGGTGACTATATGGGGATGCTCGCTACGGTGATAAATGGCCTGGCGTTACAACATGCTTTGGAGCGCGTTGGAATTCCCACCCGTGTGCAATCAGCGATCGAAATACAGGCGGTGTCGGAAGCCTATGTGCGCCGCCGTGCGATTCGTCATCTTGAAAAAGGGCGTGTTGTTATATTTGCTGGTGGGACGGGCAACCCCTATTTCACCACCGATACCGCAGCATCTCTAAGAGCCATGGAAATTGGCGCGGAAGTGATTTTCAAAGCCACAAAGGTTGATGGAATTTATACCGCCGACCCCATGATCGATGAATCGGCAACGAAATTTCAGGAACTGTCTTATCTGGATGTGCTGAATAAGGGCTTGAAGGTTATGGATTCAACCTCGATATCCCTTTGTATGGATAACAAAATGCCGCTGGTTATTTTTAATGTTCGCAATAAACATAGTATTAAACGGGTTCTGCTGGGTGAAAAACTTGGCACCAAAGTGGGGGTCTGAAAATGATTGCGGATTTAATCCGGGACGCGGAAAAGAAAATGGGGATCTCAATCGACCACTTGCATCACGAGTTAGGAAAGTTGCGGACAGGGCAGGCATCTGTAGCCCTGTTGGATGATCTCAAAGTCGATTATTACGGAACCCCAACCCCTTTAAAGCAGGTGGCTACTTTGGGCGCTCCGGACAGCCAAACCCTGACGATCCAGCCTTGGGAAGCATCGGTTTTGAAGGAAATCGAAAAAGCCATCCAGGCTTCAGATCTGGGCCTGACTCCCAACAACGATGGCAAGGCGATCCGGCTCACCATTCCACCACTGACCAATGAGCGTCGGCAACAATTGGTTAAGCTGGTAAAAAAATATGCTGAGGAATGCAAGGTGGCGATCCGGAATGTGCGGAAGCATGTTAACGATAAAATGAAAAAATCAGAAAAAAACCATGAAATTTCTGAGGACGAATGCCATAAAGGTGTTGACGATGTCCAGAAAATGACCGATAAGTTTGTCGCCGAAATCGATAAAATTTCCCAGGCAAAAGAAAAAGATGTGATGGATGTATGAAGCAATTTTTTGTAATATCTATTGTAGTGTGCGGTTGGTATATTTGTTTTAGATTTTCTTTCTTCTTACCGGCGGGTTTGGCCGACTAATCAGGAGCCGCCTCCTTGGTCAATACAGCGTTACAGGAAAAAATAGACCCCAATCGTCTGCCCCGGCATGTCGCCATTATTATGGATGGCAATGGACGCTGGGCGCAAAATCATTCCCTCCCTCGGGTTGAAGGCCATTGGGCGGGTGTCAAGGTAGTGGACCGCATTGTCACTCTGAGCCGAAAACTCAAATTGGAAGCCCTGACTCTTTATTCATTTTCAGATGAGAACTGGAACCGACCTCCTGCAGAAATCAACACGCTCATGAAAATCCTGAGTTTTTATTTGAAAAAGGAACTGAGGCGAATGAAAGAAGAGAATATCTGCTTCAATACCATTGGGCATATTGAGGACTTACCCGAGACAATTCAAAAATTGATCCATGATTCCATAGAAGATACCCGCGACAACACTGGCATGGTTCTTACCCTGGCTCTGAGTTACGGGGGTAGGCAGGAAATCATAGATGCAGTAAAAAAAATTGCCGGGCAGGTGCGTTCGGGGCAGCTCAGGCCTGAAGAAATTGACTCGCCTCTGTTTGAGTCCTTTCTTTCCACGCACCCTCTTCCTGACCCGGACCTGATTATTCGGACAAGTGGTGAAAGAAGGATCAGTAATTTTCTTTTGTATCAGAGTGCTTATACCGAATTATTTTACAGCAATGTGTTGTGGCCGGACTTTTCGGACGAGGATTTCCTGAACGCCATCATCGACTTCCAGGGCAGAGAGCGGCGCTTTGGAATGACGCAAGAGCAAATTGTAAAAGCCTGACCTCAAACCTTGACCATTCCTATTTTGAAACCCATACCCATTATCCTAAACATTCCGCTTCATCCAAACCTGACAGGAGCAGGCTCTTGAAACGCGTTATCAGTGGAGCCATTGCCATTCCGCTTGTATTGGGAGTTGTGTTGTATGGTTCTCCCCTTTTGTTCTTTTTTCTTGTTGCGGTGATTGTTTTGATTGCAAGTCACGAATACTTTTCCATGATTTCAAAAATGGGTGTGGAGGGTTTTCCCATCGAGGGGGGGCTATTGAGTTTCCTGCTCCTATGGGGTTTTTACCTGGGGACAAAATTTCTACTTATTTTTGCAGTCCTGCTGCCTTTAGTTTTGTTTACCACCTGGTTCTTCAGGGAAAAAAATGTGAAAGTGGCTTTGGACCCTATTGCTTATACGCTGATGGGAATCTTTTACATCGCGGGATTGGGCGGGTACTTTCTGTTGATACATAGTCTGGAAGGGGGAAGCCAAATGATCGTGTTCCTCCTGCTACTGATCTGGGCCGGTGACGTGGCGGCTTATTATGGAGGCCGGAACCTGGGAAAACATAAGCTCCTGCCTGAGGTCAGCCCCAATAAAACGGTGGAAGGGGCTATCGCTAATGTGCTGGGAACCCTTCTGGCTGCAAGTGCCGCCAAATTATGGTTTTTTGGGGAAATTTCGCTAATGCATTGTTTGATTGTGGCCTTTATATGCGGTATCATCGGTCAGTTTGGAGATTTTTCGGAATCTCTGATAAAAAGAAATTGTCGGGTGAAAGATTCCGGCTCATTGGTTCCGGGCCACGGCGGTGTTCTGGATCGTATTGATAGCCTGTTGTTTGCTGGCCCGGCATTCTATTGTTATCACCAATGGTTCTTGGGGACATAATTAAGAGGGCCTCTAGTAATTCAATTATTACCCCTCCGGGGCTGGCGAGCCGCCGAGGGCAACGAGCAAGAATTTGATTGAGCCGAAAATACGGTTGCTAGCAGTCAAAGATATTGCTCCTTGGCTCCACGCCTAGTGGTTGCCTTAGAGAAAATTACTGAATAAATAGAGATCCCCTTAAACCTCCTCTTTGTTATCAGGGTACCCCCATGAAAAAAATATCTCTTCTGGGCTCAACGGGTTCTATCGGTGTCAATACGCTGGATGTTGTAGAGCGTTATCCTGAAAGTTTTCAGGTTTGCGCCTTGTCCGCCGGAAGCAATGTGGACTTGTTTGCCCGCCAGATTCGAAAATTCAAACCCGCATTGGCGGCTCTGTTTGACCCCAGCAAAGTGGATGCGTTGAAAGAGCTTGTTGGCGATTTGGATGTGGAAATCGTTTCCGGCCAGGAAGGCACGGTTTCTGTCGCTTCTTTTCCGGAAGCCGACCTGGTTGTTTCCGGAGTGGTTGGAAGCGCCGGATTGCTCCCTGCCCTTTCGGCCCTCAAAGCTGGTAAAAACCTTGCACTCGCCAATAAGGAAACGCTTGTCATAGCAGGGGAACT
>CATMOP010000070.1 GCA_950072225.1 uncultured Nitrospina sp. | reverse complement strand
AGTATGCTCTTCGCCGAGGCAAAAAGGTGGCAATGGTTTCTCTGGATACCTATCGGCTGGGAGCGATTGACCAACTGAGAATTTATGGGGAGATCATGGAAGTTCCCGTTGAAGTGGCAGGAGGAAAGGAAGAATTGCGCCAGATTATTACCAACCACTCAGACAAGGATCTCATCCTCATTGATACCACCGGCCGATCGCACCAGGATAAAGACTACTCCCGCCAATTGAAGGAAGTCTTTGACGCGGTGGGAGGGGTGGAAACCCATTTGGTTCTCAGTGTGACCGCACAGGAAAAATTGTTTACGGCAACGTATCGCCAGTTTTCCTCCATGGGATTGGATCGGGTTCTATTTACCAAACTGGATGAGGGGTTGAATTTTGGCTCCTTATTCAATTTCTCTGTACGAAACAGATTACCCATATCTTATTTTACATCCGGTCAACAGGTTCCCGAAGACCTGGAAGTGGCCAGGCCAGAACGGGTAATAAGTTTGATTTTTAACTGATTTCAAGATAAATTAAAGGATTAAGGCATGTACTTGGGTAATCAGGCAACTACTTTAAAAAGAATGGCATACGGAAAAATGGGCGGATCAAATCTGAGGGTCCTGGCGGTCAGTAGCGGAAAAGGGGGCGTTGGCAAAACCAACTTCGTTGCTAACTTGGCTTATGCCTTGTCCAAGAGAGGAAAGAAAGTGCTCGTTGTGGATGCCGATTTGGGATTGAATAATATTGATATCCTTTTAGGGCTGGCGCCGAAAAAGCACATCGGGCATGTTTTGGCCGGAGAAGCCAATGTGGAGGATATCATTCTTCGCGGTCCTGCAGATATCCATATACTGCCCGCCGGAGACGGTCTGCAGGAATTGACGCAGTTGCAGTCGGAAAAGAAAATGGTTCTCATGGATGAGTTGGATCGCGTTAGCCAGGGATACGACTTTCTGATTTTTGATACTGGTGCTGGTATTTCCACCAATGTCACTTATTTCTGTAGTGCCGCCCACGAGACGATTCTCATCGCCACCACGGAACCCACCTCACTGACCGATGTTTATGCGTTGATGAAAATTCTTCATAATAAACACGCGCAAAAGCATTTCAGGATAGTTATCAATTCAGTAAGCTCAGAGCGAGAAGCGCAAGGGGTTTATCGTAATTTGACGGCGGTTACGGATCGGTTTCTTAAAGGTGTTTCTGTCGAATACCTGGGCTATATTCTGCATGACACGAATGTGCCCAAGGCAGTGCGGCAACAAAAAGCATTTTTAGAGTTGTACCCTTTTTCAAAATTCAGTGGGTGTCTTAACGAATTGGCGGAGAAAATTTCCAAGGAGAAACCCAGTCCCTTGTCTTGCGGGGGGGATCAACCTTATTTTTGGCGGAGTGCGTTTCAGGTGCAATGAATCCTATTAATATACAAAAGATGGCTATCGCGTTTGGTTTGCTGGCATTTGGTTTTCTAGCGGTTGGTAGCGTTTTGATGGGAAGTCGGGTGATAACCGGGGTGATTCGGGGAGGATTGGGAGCATTGATTTTTGGGGGGCTGATTTGGGGCTTTGCGAATTTGTTTTTGCAGGAAGATGAAGATGCTTCGATTCAGGATATGTCCGAGGATGGCAATAATCCTGATAAAGGGGCACAGCTGGATGAAACAGCTTAACGAAAGAAATAGTTAAATGGCAAATAAACAGGGAACACTTCAGCAAATTGAAATTTCCGTAGAAAACCGGGAGGCCGTGATCAAGGAATATGCGCCGATGGTCAAATATGTCGCCAACCGGATTGCCATGCGCCTGCCTCCGCATATCGAGGTGGATGATTTGATCAGTGTTGGAGTTTTGGGGTTGATTGACGCGATTGACAAATATGACGCAACTCGTGGAGCCAAGTTTAAAACCTACGCGGAATTCAGAGTTCGTGGCGCGATTCTTGACGAATTGCGGTCGATGGACTGGGTACCCCGATCCGTGAGGCAGAAAGCTTCTGCCATGGATGGAGTGGTGCAGAAACTGCAAAACAAGTTCGGACGTCCGCCGGAAGATGATGAGATCGCCCAAGAAATGGGTATCAGCCTGGATGAGCTGTTTGCAGCTTTAAATGAAACCAAGAGCATGCCCATTCTCAGCTTGGAAGATCTGGGCATTGCCAAGGAATCCGGCGAACAACAAAGTCTTCTCGATTGCCTTGCGGGAAAAGGGGACTCGGACCCGCAAACCCAACTTAGACTGAACGAACTGAAAGAAATCATTTCCAAGGCGATCGATACCCTGCCAGAAAAAGAACGTCTGATAATTTCTCTTTACTATTACGAAGAACTTACCATGAAGGAAATTGGGGAAGTATTGGGCATCACCGAATCCCGAGTCTCGCAAATCCATTCCAAAGCCGTATTCAGACTGCGCAATAAATTAAAATCTATCATCGCCGAAGAAATGTGATCCTTTGATTGGCGATTTTCCTACAAAAAACATAAGGGCATCTTTAAAAAGTACCTTTGGCCACGAGCGGCACTTATGAAGCAAGGGCCGACGAGTTGTCTTAGAGGAAATTACCGAATAACTAGGGATCCCCAACAGCCTGTTCCGGCGGAGTTAATTCATTATTTGGACACAGGAATTGTAAAATCCGTTTCAGAACCTGTGCCTGTTCCGCCATATCACCATGAAGCAAACGCATTTCTGATAATTTTTCATCAATTACGGTTATGAAATATTTTTCAACCGCCTGTTTTCTCTGGTTAGCAGGAAGGGATTGCAGTTTAGCTAGTCCCGCAAGGTCTATCCAGAATCCACCGCATTTGGAGCACTGGTTGATTTCAGTATCCCATTCGGCGCTGAAAAAATGCCGGTATAGCAAAGTGGTTTTGCAGGCAGGGCAGGTGTGCTCGGCCCCTCGATAAATTTTTACTCCTTCCGCTCTTTCAATCGTCAATAGCGATTTCCCGATACCGGGCTTCAGGACCTTGAGTTTATTGAATTGGAAGCGGTCGAACCACAACCCTCCGCATTCTCCCAGGCAAGTTTGGATTGTGACTCCTGCGACAACGCTCTCTTGCAATTCGTTTTGGCAAGCAGGACATTTCATAATCTGATGACTCAATCAATAGATTCTAGTTCCTTTTTCCTTCGGCGGACGAGTTTTCCAGCGGCGGTGGCCGCACATCCATGAAGCGGGGTCTTCCCTGATAACCTTTTCTATAAACAGTTGGCATTGGTGAGTCCATTTAAGGATATCATTTTGCTTATTATTAGACTTCTCAAATCGGATTTCCGGTCCATACTCAATGCGATAGGTTCCCTTATCAGTAGGGTAACAGAATAGGGGAAGTATGGGAGTTCCGGAACGATAACTCAACAACGCCAGCGAACGGGGGCTTGCTGCCTTTTGGCCAAAAAAATCAACAAAGACCCCGCCCTTGGCGGTGTTTTGGTCCATCATCACCGCGACACTGCCATTATTTTTAAGTTCTCTCACGATTTTTAAAGGGGACTCGTTACGATTAAATATCTTGTTTCCTGAAAGGGTGCGAAAATTTTTGGTCGCCTTATCCAAATAGGGGTTGTCCAGTTTTCGAACAATGGAAGAAAGTGGACAGATGCCTAGATAACCGTGAAATAATCCCATGATTTCCCAATTTCCATAATGTGCGGTTAGAAAAAATATCCCTTTATTTTTTTTCAAGCACTGCCGCAATATGTCCAGTCCTACAGGTTCTCCCTCAATAAGTCTTCGAACCCGGTTTTCAGTGTCGCGGGTAGCCCAAAGGCATTGCAAAGCTGAAACTGCCAGGTTCTGGAAGGACTTCTTAATGATCTTATTTTTCTCGTTGGTGGATTTTGAATCTGCAAAAATAATATCGAGATTGATTTTTGCGGAACGTTTACGCTTTCCTGAAAATAGAAAAACCAGATTACCCAACCCAATCCCTATCCTCACCACCATTTGCTGGGGAAGGGGTTGCACCAGCAATAGCAGTAAGTTGAAAAAAACGTACTCCAGAAAATGCCGTGTTGATTTCAATGGTTTGGATTCACGCTGGGGTTATTGTTCGGCAATGGCGTGGGCGATAGCGTAATGCCGGTCATGCGAAATAGAGATGTGGATGGATTTGAGGTTCAATTTTTCGAACAGCTTTTTTCCTCGCCCAATCATTCTGACGATGGGTTTTCCTGAGGTCTGGTTCACGACTTCAATGTCTTTAAATCCGACATCACGATTGATACCAGTTCCCAGGCTTTTGGATACCGCTTCTTTAACGGCGAACCGGGCGGCAAAATGCTTTCCGGGGTCCGCTTGGGATTGACAATAATCAATTTCCGTGTCGGTGAATACTTTATTCTCAAAGCGGGGAGAATATTTTTCCAAAGACATTTTTATCCGCTTTATTTCTATGATGTCCAGGCCGGTTCCATAAATCATCCCAGCACCTCAGGATGAAGGGTTTTGGCGATGTCACGAAGTGCCATTTCGATTTCGGAAAATGCGATAGCACCATGCCGAACAAGCCGGACAGGTGTTTCCACCGCGTCTACAACGGTCGAAGGTTTCCCCCCTTGGCAAGTGCCGCCATCAATGATCAGGTCCACCCGGTTCCCAAAAGATTGTTGAACTTGTTTTGCTGTAATGGGTGGACTCTCCCCGGAAAGGTTTGCGCTGGGAGCGGTGACGGGCTGGCCCAGGGTTGAAATCAAATTCCGTGTCATGGTGTTTCCGGGTTGTCTGATTCCTATCCGGTTTGATCCCGCCAACACATTTTCGGGAATAACAGAGCTGGGTTTAAAAAGAAGGGTCAATGGGCCTGGCCAGAATTTTTGTATCAAAGCGGAATGGGCCGGAGTAATTTCTTTTACCATTGTTTCCAGTTGAACTCTTGAACTTATTAATAGAATCAGGGGTTTGTTTTTTTCACGGCCCTTCAGTTCAAAGACCTTGTTAACGGCTTCCCGGTTGAAAGGATCCACCCCCAACCCATAAAAAGTGTCTGTGGGATACGCAACCACTCCGCCCGCAAGAAGAACTGTTCGTGCATTGGCAAAAACAGCTTCGGTGTTGAGATCAACCTTTAAAATTTGCGGCATGGCTGGTTTTAAGTTTTTTGCTCTTTTGCGCAACGGCCTTTGCCTGATCTTTTTTGTATTTTATGAGCCGCCCCGCGAGTTTTTCATCGGACAGGGCAAGGATCTGCACGGCTAGCAGGCCAGCGTTTTTGGCACCGGGTTTTCCAATACTGACAGCGGCCACTGGAACTCCTCCTGGCATTTGAGCGGTTGATAAGAGGGAATCGAGGCCGTGGAGTGACGTGGAGTCAATAGGAACACCAATAACCGGAAGGTGGGTTTCTGCTGCTACCACGCCTGCGAGATGAGCTGCACCTCCCGCACCGGCAATCATCACCCGGATACCACGGCTTTTGGCTCCTTGAACGTATTTCCGGGTTCTTTCTGGGGAGCGGTGGGCGGAGGTGACCAAGACCTCGTGAGGCACGTTGAATTGATCCAGCACCTTGCTGGTTTCTTCCATTATTGTAAAGTCTGAATCACTTCCCATTACAATGCCGACTAAAGGTTTGCTCAAAATAAATGCCTCCCAGTTCAGGAACAGGTTTGAAATCGTGAAAAACTTTTATAGCAATTTTTTAGAACCGGATCAAGCTTAAGGAAAAGGAATTAAGCATCCTCACAAACCGTTCGAAAACCCAGGAATGAAGTGCAATAGCTCTTTAGAAAGGGAATTCGGCGCCAGGCCGCGATATGTTTGAAATGAGTGATGTAACTTCCGCCCCGCGCTATTTTATATTCCAACGTATGGGAAGAGCCGTTGGGAAATTTTTTATCATACTTGTCCTGCACCCATTCGAAAACGTTTCCAAAGAGGTCCCTGGTTCCTCCAGCATATTCATTCTCTGGAAAATGATCGACCGGTAAGGTGTCCAGGACTCCAGTTTCTTCAATATTGCAGAACTCAACAATCCGGTCCTCATCCCAGAAAAAATGCTCGGGTGGTAACTTGCCGAAGTTGCTGGCGACATATTCCCATTCCTTTTCACTCGGTAACCGAATTGTCTGCCCCGTCAGCTCGCTTTTCCATTTGCAATAGGCCTGAGCATCATTCCAAGAGACCTGGGTTACAGGGTGATTATGTTTTCCGTATAAGGAGTCGGGTTGACCATCGGGGCAAAGCCAGTAAGCATTTTTAACCGGTCCCAGACTGGGATTGGAAAAAGAGGACCGGATGGAAGAATCCCCGGTACCTTGCAAAGCCAGACTGCCACTTTGATAAACGATGGCATCAATTATAGTTTCCGCCTCGGTTTGGTAATTGGTCTCGTTGATAAAGTGGAAAAACTCGATGTTCGTAACCGGATATTTTTTTATCAGGAAAGGTTTCTCAATCTGGATCTGCTTGTGGGGCGCTGAATCTTTGGAGCGAGGGTGGCCCATTAAGAGACTTCCTTCGGGAACACGCACCCACTCATCCCATTTTTCACTGAATTTGTACAGGCAATCCATGATATGGGGACTATTTTCGCTGGAGGTGACCAGCCCCAAACGGAGGCGGATGGCCAGGGGCCATTCGGCCTCGGCCAGGGCACCGCCAAACCCCAGGACCTTTTTGTCTTCTTCTTCGGGGACAAACTCAATCTGGCCTTTTTCTTTTTCTGTATGAAACGCTTCTGAAATTTCCTCAAAGGCTTTGCCCAGGCTGGTTAGCTTGTTTTCGTAGTGAGACAGGTTGTGCATCAACTCCGCTTTTCTGGCTTCATCTTCTTCGTTCATGGAGTTCTTAACTTCAGCCAGTTCCTGCACGAATTTCTGATATTCCTCCACGCGTTTTCTCAGGTCATCTTCCATGGAGTCAACCATCGACTCCTTGTGCTTGAGTCTTTCCCGCATTTCTTTTTCTGCGGAAAGGGTTTCTTCGGTAATGAATTTTTCCTTTTCTTTCAGGTTTGAGGTCAGGCGCGCCGCCTCTTCTTCCATGGGAGCCATTCGTTTCTTGAAAACTTCATAATCAGAACTTTGCGAATTCAGGATATTGGAATAGGTTATATTAAAATCATTGAGAAAGTTTTTTACTTCTTCTTGATGCTGGGCGCCATTGGCTTTGATAAGTTGGATATCCTGAAGTTCCTGCATGGCTTCAGCTTCAGCTTCAGATATCTGTTCTCGTACTTGTTTCTCTTCGGCCATTTGTTGTTGCTGGAGAGCCAGTATTTTCTGTTCTTCCTTCAGCAATTTTTCCTCTTTCTCATCAATGGCCATCTCTTTTTCTATTTGTTCTACTTCCAGGGAGTTTTTAAACTCTTCGAATTCCTCGTTCATGAGTTTAAGTTCCTGGGATTCCCTTTCCAATAAAACTTTTTCTTTATTTCGCTGGCGCTTTTGTTGTTCAAGGAGGGCCTTGGTTTGTTCTGCAACCTTTTTGGTTTCCTTTTCGAATGCTTCTTCCAGTTCCCGGGTTTTTTTCTGGATTTCCTGTTCTACTTTTAAAGGATCTTCTTCCATCGCCTTTAAAAGTTTTCTCTTTCTTTTTAAAAGACCGTCCTGAATTTCCGCGGCGGTTTTGATCTGGTCCACGGCGAACTTGCCTCCCTCAATGCCGCTCAATTCTTTCAGGAGACTCGCTTTTTCAACATCATTTTCTTTCTCATGTTTGTTAAGGATTTTTTGTTTTCGCGCGAATTCTTTCTCCCGTTTTTCCAGTTCTGCCAGGCGCTTTTTCGTTTGTTCATCAACCTTTCTTTTGGCTTCAAGAGCCAGTCCCTGCTCACGGATTCTCAGCTTTTCGTTTTCACGGCCCAAGCGTTCTTCATCTTCTTCAAACTCTTCCAACCGACGAATATGATATTCCGACTTTCTCTGGTATTCCTGCTCCAGTTCCTCTTTCCGCTTTTCAAACTCTTTTTTCAGCCTGAGCTTGAAGGTTGTCTTTTCGGTTTCCAGTGATTTTGAGAGTTTAACGAGTAGCTGGTTTTTTTTAGCCTGTTGCTGGGAAACTTTTTTGATTTGTAACTGTTTTGCTTTTGATGATTTATAGTCCTGCTCCTTACGTTTGTGAAGGGTCTTCTCTTCTGCAAACATTTTTTCCATCAAATCCACCATCTCATCGAACTTCGCCCTGAATATCTGATCCCTTCGTGAAAAGTCTGTATCCAACTTGGAGCGTGATGCTTCATGTTCCGTTAAAAGACTACTTCTTTCGTTTCTCAGAGTCTCCAGTTCCTCCCGGGTTTCCTCAAGTGCCTGGCGCAATCGGGCCGTTTCTTTTTCGGATTGCTCCTTTGATTGTTCAATATGTTTTTGCTCTTCTTCGCGCAGTTTTTGCAGGCGTATGCGAAACTCGGAATTTTCTTGTTCAAGACGGACCTTGTTTTCCTCCAGCTCTTTTTCTTTCGCAAGAATCTCCCGCATTTGGATATTGGTTTTTTCTTCCTTT
>CATMOP010000069.1 GCA_950072225.1 uncultured Nitrospina sp. | reverse complement strand
TTGGGCCGGGAGTGTTTTTGCTGAACCGGGATTCCAGTTGCTACCAGTACCCGGAAAAGTTTTCCATCGAACGCATCATCGAAGACCCGGACCGAAACCTTGCCATGAACCTGGATTTTGTTGCTAATGAAGGCATGTCCCGCAAAGAGGCCGTGGAAATGAACAGCCAATGCATCAAAATGGCGGAAGAGTTGTTCCCGTCGCTTGAAATGTGGGGAACTCTGCCGCGCGAACATTTTCTACTTTATCTCGACAAGTTTGGCAAACAAGCGCTGGGTGGCAAACAGCCGCCGGCAGAAGAAGAGAAAGTTCTTTGTCGAACATAAGTGAATAAAATGAAATCACTCTTAATATTTCCACCCGACTGGTTACCTTCCGAACCTTACCTGAGCCTACCGTCACTGGCTTCGGTCCTGCGCCCGGCGGGGCATGACGTCTCGCAATTGGATGTCAACGTCGAGATGTATGACCTGTTTTTCAGTAGGCGGTTTCTGCAACATGTTGCGCAACGCATTGCCAGCGAGCTGAGTCACCTTCAGCACGAGCAGAAAGAACGTGCATTGAATGAGGAAGAACAGGAGTTGATGAAACGGCTCCTTACCTGCACTCCGGAACTGTTTGAACAGTTTTCCAGGGATGTTGAAAAGGCCAAGGGAATTTTGCGCGGAAACACCTTTTACGATATCGACCAGTTAGAATGGGCGACAAATTGCCTGCACGAAACCATGGCGCTGGTTTCGCTCGGTTATTATCCGGCGCAAATCTGTTTTCCGCCCATCGAGACCGACATCGTTTACAAGCCGTTCATGTCCTCGGAAATTCTGGAATCTCTCGATGATGACCAGATCAATGTTTATCGGGATGTTTACCGGATGCTGATTCGTCCGGTGATGGAGCGCGAACGCCCGGAGATGGTCGGCATTTCGGTGGTGCAACAAAAGCAGCTCATCGCCACCTTCACCTTCTGCAAAATGATCAAGGAAGAGTTTCCCGCAACCCATATCACCTTGGGTGGGAACATCATCACCCGCATCCGCGATACTCTGCCCGAAATAGAAGGGCTGTGGGAATGGTTTGACACCGCCGTGGTTTATGAAGGCGAATCGGCCTATCTGCAATTGACCGAAGCGGTGGAGAGTGGCGGCGATTTTTCAAAACTCCCCAACCTCATATACAAGGACGAGTCCGGCATTCACGTCAACAAGGAAGTCTGCGCCGAAAATCTGGCTGAACTGCCGCCGCCGGATTTTGACGGACTGCCGCTGGAAAAATATTTTGTGCCGCATCTCATCCTGCCCTATCTCGCGACGCGTGGGTGTTATTATGGGCGTTGCACATTCTGCGACCATTTTCAGGGCTACGTGGAAGGCTTCCGCACCAAACAGGTGGACCAGATCGTGGAGGAAATCAAGTTCCTTAAAGATAAACACGGCACCCGGTATTTCCATTTCACCGATGAGTCCTATCCCCCAGCGTTGTTCCAGAAACTTTCACGCAAGTTGATCGACGATAAACTCGATATCGCCTGGACCACGCATATGCGTTTTGAAGAATCGTTGCTGGAAGAAAAAGTCTGGCAAGATGTGGCGGAATCGGGATGCAAATATCTGCACTTTGGCTACGAGTCCGGCAACCAGCGCGTGCTTAAGCTCATGGACAAGTCGACAAAACTCGATGCCATAGAAACCAACCTGCGCATGTCATCCGAAGCCGGTATCTGGAATCACTTGATGGGATTCTTCGGCTTCCCCGGCGAGACTAATGAAGAGGCCGACGACAGCAAAGCCTTTGTCGAGAAAAACTCGGCGCATATTCACTCCCTCGGATTCATGACCTTCGTGCTGGGCAAATACAGTCCCGTTGCTTTTGAGCCGGAGAAATATGGCGTCAGCTACTACAAAAACCCGGAATGGGACCTGGCGCTCGACTACTATTTCACCACCAAAGACGGGCTCAGCATTCAGCAAGCGCTGGATGTGTTCGATGAGTTCGAGCTAAAGCACAACACGAAATGGGATTTAAGAACCTCCGTCCGCGAATACGTCTTCCTCTATATCGATAAATATGGATCCAATGACCTCCCCCAACTGGAAATGACCGAAGAACAACGCCAACATATGCAACACACCGCCATCGGCATGGTCTAGCCGGCCAGCGGCCGGGGGCAATGGGGCGGTAACGCCTCGCGACCGCCAAAGGCGTGGGGCTATGGCATTGCTCTTCAGAAGAGGCATTGCTCTTTTTCTGGGAATTCTTCTTTTACCAGGCCTTTGCGAATGGCATAAAACATCATTTCAGCGTTGTTTTGCCAGCCCATTTTTTTCATAACATTATTTCTATGGGTGCTTATGGTTTTGGGACTCAAGCAAAGTATCTCCGCCACAAAGGACAAGCCTTTCCCCGAAGCCATCAGGCACATTACCTCCAGCTCTCGATCAGATAAAACTTCATGGGCTAGTTCGATATGGGATTTATGTCCCATATTTTGCAGCGCCATTTTCCTTGACACCTCAGCGGGAAGAACTGTTTCACCTCTATGAACCTTATTGATAAGATCAATCAATTGCTCAATCGAACCGGTAATCAGGAAATAACCTTTAGCGCCTGCCTTAAAACATCGAATGATAAAGTCCATATCCGAATAACTGGTCGAGATCAATACTGAGACTTTGGGGAATTCGGATTTCAGGTTTTTGATGATATCCAGAGTGCTGGGGCCCGGCATAATGGCATCCAACAGAACAATATCGCATTTAATGCTGGCAACCAGTTTGAGTAAGTGCCAACCATCCAGCGCCTCTCCTATAACCTGGATGTTCGCGTTATGGTGGTTCATTAAATGAGAAATGCAAGTTCGGACAATGGTGCGGTTATCCGCAAGAATAATTTTTATCTTTTTGGCTTCCATTTGATTGATTTCCGTCTTCATGGTTTGAGTATTATTTTCCCTTATTACCTACTAAAACGCAGAAGAGGGCAAAAGGTTGACAAGAAAATCAAAATTTTGGCTAGGCCAATGCCCCATTTAACCGGGCCCAGGCAATTAAAGGCCTCAATGCAACCCTTGCAATTAGGAATTTGGCTGAAATATGCATGGGAAATTAGCTGAGATAGTCCCGCCTTATGCCTAAATCGATTTTTAGCAGACTAATAACACCTTCTAAAATAGCCTCCCGTCAGCCTGGAAGTTAAGCCCTTTATTGGTATAGCTTTCAGCCGAAGTCCCATTATTTATTCTTTCAATCTGTCGATCAGAACAATGAAAATTATTTTCGAAGTTTCAGGGGATTGGGGGACCCGAGACCTAAATTAAGACAGGAGGTTCAAATGATAGAGGGACTTGGTAGTTTTAATCCACAGAGCATTCAGCAAGCGCGAGAAAACCGATTTAACACTGTCGACACTGATAGCAGTGGTGGACTTAGTCAGGATGAATTGCAGAATTCGATCGATACAAATGGTCATGGGGTAAAGTTGTTAGAAAATTTTGACCAGATAGATTCGGATGGTGATGGACAATTAACCCAAGCTGAATTACAAACTGCCCACCAAAATGCTCGGGCGAATCGTTTTGAAAGGGCTGACCTGGACGGTAGTGGTGGGTTAGATGCTGACGAATTACAATCCGTGTATGACAAGACTGGACGTGGTAGCACCTTGATAGATAACTTTGGTGCCATCGATGAGAATGGAGATGGTGAACTTTCTGCGGATGAGATCAGTGCGTATAGAGATATCAACACTTTGCCGAGATAACTTTTTGCTTGCCAGATAAAACTATTTACCCCTTCTACCCCTGCTATCCCATTCGGGGCATGAAGGCAAAGGAAGAGGATATAACTGGGGCACGAAAGCTGAGGAAGAATATCACGGCTACGAGCAGAGAATTATCTTGGCTTAACGAGCACTTGCCTCCACGGCTAGTGGCGAGTGATAGGATAATGATATGGATACTCAAGTAAAAAATATCGATAATAGAACGATTCCGGAAGTGCCTATGAAACACCTGGAGACGTTATGGTTGCAGGTCGGGGGCACGCTCTGTAATCTGGAATGCACACATTGTTTTATCAGTTGCGGGCCGAAGAATGATACCATTGCTATGATGAGCCTTGCTCAGGTTAAAGAAAGGCTGGAAGAATCTAAAACCTTGGGTGTCAAAGACTATTACATCACCGGTGGTGAAGTGTTTATCAATCCGGAGATTTTTGAAATTCTGGCCTTGATCCTGTGCTACGGACCTCTAGATGTGCTGACCAATGGGACTCAGATCACCCCTGAAAAGGCACGCCGGTTGAGGGAGATTCAGGAGTCATCCAGCCATCCCTTAAGGTTCAGGGTGAGTATGGAAAATTTTGAGGAAGAGGCTAACGATATAATACGCGGAAAAAACGCTTACAGAAAGGCCGTGGCCGGGATCGAGTGTCTCGCTCAGGTGGGGTTTTCTCCGATCCTTACCATCACGCGCACTTGGGAAGAGGAACAAGATGCGGAAATGGAATTGAAGTTTATCGAATTTCTCCATGCCCACGGGGTTCCAAAACCGCAAATCAAGATACTTCCGGGATTTTTGCTGGGAAAACTTGCTGAAAATGGGCGTCACTATAATAATGAAGAATATGTGACGGAAAAATGCTTCGAAAACTTTGACATTACCCAGCTCCAGTGTGCGACTTCACGTATGGCGACCGGCGATGGCGTTTATGTCTGCCCGATCCTTGTCGATAACCCGAAGGCTCGTATGGGAAATAATATCCAGGAAACCCTACGCCCCTTTCCCTTATCCCACTCGGCCTGTTATACCTGCCGAGTTACGGGGATGACTTGCAAATCGTTATCTTGAAAAACCTGAGTTTTTATATTGAGCCAGTTCGAAAAGGCTGATAGCATGAGTCGCTCCATTATCTTCATGTAAGTTTCAATGAACAGGGTGTGGTTTTCCCTGACTCTTCCAAATTAAATACAAGGGATGGGCAAACGTTGGTTTTAGGGACGCCCTGAATGAATTACAATGGCTTTAATGCATTCCACCATGGTTCCATTGGGAACCCCCGCAGTGGATTTCAAACTTCCCGGAGTAGATGGGAAGGTGTATTCCCTGGAAAGTTTTTCTGAGAAAAATATTCTGGTTGTCATTTTCATGTGCAACCATTGCCCTTATGTCAAGGCAGTGCTCCAGCGGTTGATTGGTTTACAGAAAGAGACCGGGCCTCAAGGAGTCCAGTTGGTCGGCATCAACTCCAACGATGCGGAACGTTACCCCGATGACTCCTTTGAAAACATGCAGACGATCGCCAAGGAAAAGGGCATTAACTTCCCTTACTTGTTCGACGATTCCCAGGAGACGGCTAGGGCCTATGATGCTGTGTGCACGCCTGATATCTATGTTTACGGACCGGAACGGAAACTATTGTACCGAGGTAGAATCGATGATGATTGGGAGAATGAGGAGAAGGTGACCCGGAGGGATTTGAAAGAGGCTCTCGATTGTATTGTTGCGCAACAAGAAGTGTCCGATGAGCAAATCTCTTCTATGGGTTGTTCCATAAAATGGAAGGAAAAATGAGGTAGGACGATGGAGAAGATAAAAAAAGGGTTGTTCATTTTTGCGGCAGTGGTTTTTGTCGGTTCACTTTTTGCCGACAAAATCCTTTCTTTTTATATTGACTGGTTGTGGTTTGGAAGCCATGGCATCACTTCAGTTTTGTGGACGGTACTGATATCGCAATTCGGATTTGGGATGCTGACCGGCGTTTTGTTCTTCCTGCTGACATTTGGTTTTTTAAATCGAGTGTTAAAAAAAACCTCCCACCTTCCTATCCTCTTGTCGGACCAGGTTCGGCGGGAGGTGCCTTTGCTGGATTTCATGGCCAGCAATTTAAAACTGCTCATTCTGGGGATACCTTTGGTTTTGGCAGCCATGACTGGACTGGTGATGGCCCAACAATGGGAAATCATTTTGCAATACTTAAACGCTTCCCCGTATGGCGAGGTGGATCCCATATTTGGCAAAGACATCTCCTTTTACTTTTTTATCCTGCCTCTTTGGTTACTGGTGAAGTCTTTACTGTGGGAAACGATGATCGTGATTTCCCTTGGAGTGGGGCTGATTTATTTTTTTAAGCGTTTTATTTATGTTGGGCCGACAGGCGTGGTTGTTCTTCCTGATGCACGGCGCACCTTTTCGGGGCTTGCAGGTTTTTTCTTTCTGCTGTTTGCAAGCGGGTTCTATCTTCAGAGCTATGAATTGTTGACAGAGGGAGGCAGTTTGATTTCCGGGATCGGGTTCGCCGATTACAATGGGCAAATTCCTGTCCTCAATCTTTTAACTGTTGTATCCCTGATTTGTGCTGCGTTTTCATTTATGGGGCTAGCTCGGCCCGATATGAAAAAGATCATGTATGCGGGTGCGGGATTGGCCCTGGTATTTTTTGTTGGTAATTTATATCCGAAGTTATTGCAGAAATTTGTCGTGGATCCCAATGAGTTAGTCAAGGAAACCCCTTATATGGAACATACCATTGCCGGCGCGTTAACGGCATATGGGCTCAGCCAGACAGAAACGCATGCTCTTTCCGGTACAGCGTCCCTGACGGCTGAAAGCATCCGACAAAATGCGACCACGATCGACAACATCCGGCTCTGGGATCAAGAACCGCTTCTTGACACTTTGGGACAGATCCAGGAGATCAGGACGTATTACCAGTTCGAGTCTGTGGATAACGACCGATACCGAATCAACGGAGATTACCGCCAGACCCTGTTGTCACCACGGGAACTGCTGGCTTCCAACCTGCCCAACCGCACCTGGATCAACGAGCACCTGACTTTCACGCATGGTTACGGGGTTTCGCTGAGTCCGGTAAACAAGGTTACCCCGGAAGGGCTGCCGGTGTTACTCATTAAAGATATTCCTCCGCAGTCCAGTGTGGACCTGGTGGTGACCCGTCCCGAAATTTATTTTGGGGAACTGGCCAACGATCACGTTTTTGTCAACACTGGAACCAAGGAGTTTGATTATCCTGAAGGGGAAAAAAATGTATACAAGAACTATGAAGGCAAGGGCGGATTTGAAGTCGGGTCTTTTTTCCGCAAGCTTGTTCTGGCGGCGCGGTTCAAAACCCTTAAAATCATTTTTTCCCAGGATCTCAATAGCGATAGCCGGGTCCTGATGTATCGTAATATCACCGACCGGGTAGAGAAAGTAGCCCCGTTTCTCAGGCTGGACAATGATCCCTACCTGGTGATTTCAGAAGGCCGCCTTATTTGGCTTTATGACGCGTATACGGTCAGTGATTATTTTCCATATTCCCCGAAAATTCCCCAGTTCGGCAACTATGTACGCAACTCCGTAAAAATTTCCATCGATGCCTATGACGGTTCGATGAATTTTTATATTGTTGACCAGAAAGATCCAATCATCCAGACGTATCGGAATATTTTCCCCGACCTGTTTAAAGACCTGAGCCAGATGCCGGAAGATTTGCGCAGCCACATTCGTTACCCTATCGACCTGTTTAAGATTCAGACATTTATTTATGCCGTCTATCATATGAAACGCCCGCAGGTTTTCTATAACAAGGAAGACCAATGGGAGATACCTGAAATTGATGGACAAATTATGCAACCCTATTACACCATCATGAAACTGCCAGGGGAGGACCATGAGGAATACATTCTTATGCTTCCCTACACCCCCAGAGGAAAGAGTAATCTTTCAGCCTGGATGGTAGCGCGAAGTGATGGGGAACAATATGGCAAGCTGGATGTGTATACGTTCCCCAAGCAGAAACTTGTGTTTGGACCCAGCCAGATTGTAGCCCGGATCAATCAGGATGCTGAAATTTCCCGGCAGATTTCGTTATGGGACCAGCGCGGGTCGAGCGTTATTCAGGGAACCCTTCTGGTCATTCCCGTTGAAGAAGCTTTGCTTTATGTGCGGCCTTTATACCTGAAAGCCGATGCCGGAAAGATTCCCGAACTCAAGCGCGTCATTGTTAGTTATGAAGACAGCATTGCCATGGAACGAACTCTGGATGAAGCGCTGGAAAAAATATTTACCGGGCTTGCCCGTGAACCTGGAGAAGAGCCTGCCCCACAGGTGGCTGGAGCTCAAGCCCCTGTTCTTTCGGCATCGGGAAAGGAGCAAAAACTGGTTTTAAGCAAGTTCGACTATGACAAGATTCGGCACACTTACCGCAAGGTCCTGAAATCGCAGGAGCAACTGGATCAATCGATGGCGCGGTATCGCAAAGAACTTAAAGATCTGGGTGAAATGCTGGAAGACACCCCTGTGTCGCTACAAGCCGAGGTCCCCTCTGCTCCTTAAATTTCGCCGGAGTTATTAGAAGTTCTCGTTAGCAAACAGTCCCAACTGGGTGGTGTCCGTTTTCTTATCGGTGATCGGGATCGGATAATTGCCATCGAAACAGGCAGAACAGAATTTTTTCTTTCCGTTTTCCAACACTTCCATCATTTTTTCAAGGCTGAGGTAGGCGAGGGAATCTGCCGCCAAGTACTGACGTGTTTCTTCGAGGTCGTGTGTGTGGGCGATCAATTCTTCTTTGTTGGGCGTATCGATACCGTAAAAACAAGAATGCAGGA
>CATMOP010000068.1 GCA_950072225.1 uncultured Nitrospina sp. | reverse complement strand
CAAAAGTTGTTTCAGGGTTCCATAGCCGAAATCAATCAGAGTATTGATGCCCTCTTCCTGAATGAGCACGCCGGACGAATTGCGTTCCAGCGAGGGCACTGCGGTACCGGAACCCAATATGGTAACATTCATAAATCCTCCACTAGGCGTGGGGCCAGTAGCCGTGATATTTTTCCTTAGCCTTTACCCTTGCAGGGCATGAGGACTAATGAAGAGGACATCACGCATGCCCCGAAGGGGTAAATGGCTTTTGCTTGCAAGTAAAGAGTTGTCTTTGCCCAGGCCCCTCCCTCTGACAAGGGGGATTGAGGGGGTTGCTTTTTCTGTCTCGGCTTATGGGCTCTTGCTATCTGTCTCCCCTGCTAAGGGGCGGAAAATACCGAACGAGCTGGTATACCCGTGTAAAAAGGTAGTGTTTCCCACCGGCCCAATTTCTCCATTGCAAAAAAATCCTCCCAGAGGAATCTCCCCCAGTTTGCTGCGGAACATATCGGTATCGTGATTGGTTTTGCCATAAAGATATTTTCCGCGACCCAGGCAGGAAAACAACAGCGCTCCTTTGGCGTTTTCGGCGTTTCCCTGTTGCAGATAACGGGTCAACATGACATTCAGGTCTTCTGCCGACATCTGTTTATCGCGCAAATGAAACTGTACCAGTTGTCCGTTTCTTAACGAGGTGCCTATAACCAGGGCCCCACTCTCCCGGTCCGCCCCCATTAAATTGCGGATGAGGAAATCTCCCTGTTTCGGGTTGTCTTTCATGGGGTCCATTTCTATTCCCAGAAACAGAGAGGTTTGCAGTAGATTTTTGTCAGCGTCCGATAAAGTTTCGTGGAGTTCCTGGATCACTTCCAATGGGGGCGTCCCCTCCAGCTCCTTCAACATGTTTTGCTCACACTGAGTGATTTGCATGGGTTTGCCAATGGGACGGCACCCCTGCGCGACAATAGTATCAACTTCGATATCGCCGCTTAACGCGATGCCCACCAATCCGCTATGATAGATTTTGTCTCCGAGATACAGGGCATTGCCCCCCAAGGCCTGGGCGCCGCTGGCGAGTCCGCCAACTTTTTTACTGCTGGGATAGGCAAAATCCACCCCGGCCAGAAACTCTTCGCCTCGGAATGAAAAGGGGTCTGCCAGAAAAACAAAATGCGGGTTGTCTTCCACATCCACCTTCAACCAATCCCTCCAGACAGAAGGGGAGGTGTCCTGATCCGGCAGATCGGTGGTCTCGAGTTGCAGGGGCTGGATTTTTACACCGGGCAGCTCTGCACAGGTGATGCTGAGTGCCGCCTGTTGCTCCGCCTCTTCGCCATTGCCGATGATCCCTCCCCCTGAACAGCCGAAAAGAAGGCCGGGGTTGAAATACCGGCTGACTAAATCAGGAACCTTGTCATAAAATTCACTGAACTGGGGAGAAACAAACACGATGGTCAAATCGGCATGGTCTTTGCCAAGTTGGCGGATGGCAGATTCAGCCGCTTCTTGTACAGCACTGTCAATATCTGTTTGCCGGGATAGGGCGGAAACCCATTTCATAAAAACTCCTTTTTTTGGTTTTGTATGTTAGATGCTATATATCCGCTTAGGATTTTCCCGCAAGAAACTGGGTCGCTAATTCGGCAGATTGGTTTCCATTTTGGATACAATCAGGTATCCCGATCCCACGGTAAGCGCTTCCTGCCAGAAACAGGCCCGGAAACCTTTCCAAATCTTTCATGATGGAATCAATATGCTCAGAATGGTTCACATGGTATTGCACGTTGGATTTACGATTGTGAAAAACTTTGCAGAATACCGGTTCTTCTTTGATTCCCATAATTTTCTTAAGGTCCTGCATGACCAGGGTGGCTAGGGTTTGTTCATCTTTTTCGGCAATATCTTCCTGCAATGCGCCTCCCAGATAACAACGAAGCATGACATATCCTTGCGGAGCCCGGTGGGGAAATTTCGATGAGGTCCAGGTGCAGGCTAGAATGCTCCGGCCTTCACATTTGGGAACGACAAATCCGAATCCATCCAGAGCGTGGGAAAAACCTTCCCTTTCATACGCCAGAGTAACAGTGGCGGTAGAAACATATTTGATTTGTTTTAAGATTTCAGCGGCATTGGGAGCAACCGGTTGCAGGAGCCGGGCAGTGATATGGCCGGGAGTGGCAAGTATTAGTGCCTGGGCTTTGTTTTCCCCGCCGCCTTCTAAATTTACGCACCAGTCACCTTCTTTCTTGGAAATGGATTCCACTCTGGCGCCGGACTGGAATTGAATATCAGGGGATTTTTTAATTATTGCTTCGACCATTTCCCCCAAACCCTCTTTCAAGGTCATGAACAAGGTGTAGTTATTTGCAGGACGCTTTTTGGCGTTTAAGAGCATGGCTTTTTTTCTTGCCAGCATTCCAAGGATGAGGGATCGGTATTTGCGTTCGGTCTCGACAAACATGGGAAAGGTACTGCCAATACTCATGGTTTCGGGATCACTGGCATAAATGCCAGCCAGCATGGGTTCGGCCATTTTTCTCAACGCTTCCTCGCCCATCCGCCTGCGGATAAATGAGGCCAGACTTTCATCGCTTTCATCCACTTTTTTGGGGATCAAAAGATCGAACGCCATGCGGATTTTTCCAGCCAGGCTGAACAGGGGAGTCAGGGCGAAAGGCAAGAATTTGGTGGGAATCATCAGGCTCAGGCCATCTGGCATGGTCACCAGCTTGCCACCGGTGTACACATAGGTACTGGGAGTTTCCGGATTGGTTCCGACCAAATGGCCTTCAATACCAAGTTGTTTACATAATTGGATAGCCGCGGGTTTTTGCGAGATAAATGAATCAGGCCCCCGTTCTATGACAAATCCCTCAGACCTTTCTGTCGCAATTTTTCCTCCAAATTGGTCTCCGCCTTCAAGTAGGGAGCATTCCAGCGGAGTTCCTGATGATATTTCCCTCTGGATACGGTATGCCGCCGCCAATCCGGCGATGCCGCCTCCTATAATAATGATTTTTTTCATGGGCGCATTATGTCAGGTTTCCTATAGTCCCGCAACACGCCCCTCCCCTGAATTTGCCATGCAGTGGATAACATTATTGCTATTTGGGCAAAGGATTTGGTATATTTCAAAAGTTCCATTAATATATTACGAAGCCAGCCTATTAATTTTGTCAGGAGATGCGACGATGTCTAATTCTGCCGCAGTTTTGAAAGAAGCTGTTGAATTCGAGAAAAAAGCTTTGGAAAAATACGAGGAGGCCGCCGCTTTGGTAAACCATCCTGAAACCAAAGAATCCATTGAAAAAATAACTTCCGAAAAAAAACAGGCCATTGAGTCCATGCATTGGATCATCATGGCGGAAGCGGGAGAAATCGAAACCGAGAAACCCGCAGAGGCCGTAGAAGGTGAAGAGGCCAAGAGTGGGGCCAGCAAATGTCCTTTCTCAGGCGCATTAGCTGAAATGGGCGTAGATATTACTAAAATGTCCAAGGAAGAAGCCATGGAGAAAATGGGAGATATGTCAAAATTATTCCCTGGGCATTCAGACTCCTAACCCTGCTATGAAGCTGAAGACCCCTTTCGAACTACTGATAGAATGCGAAGGTTGTGGGCTTGAAAATTTGATTCCCGAATTCACTCCTGAGGTACCGGCTGTATGTAACCAATGCCGGGAAAACATGTTGGCTTACGATTTGCAGCAAACCCATCAAGGTCATACCTGCGATTCCTGTGGCAGGGCTTATTTGCTCAAGACAGAGACGGAATTCGTAGATGGAGAATCCGAATGCCAATGCGGCAGCCGGGATTTCACAGAATTGAGCTTGAAGGATTTCGCTGACCAAACTGCCCAACCCCAAACATCGGAATCGGATGATGCCGACCCTGATTTTGACTGGTGCCGTCCTGCACCGGATGATTCTCCCCAAGATGACTTTAACGAAATATTTGATGACAACCCGGGGTTTTAGTAAACCACCTTCTAAATTCTTGTTAAACCTTGGTAATTATTAGATTTTCCCCCCTCCCCTGCCCCTGCCCTTTATCATTGAAATCATTAAATTTATTTGTCAAACCCTTGAAAAATCTTTTATAATAATTGATCGTCCTACGAAAGTTAACCTTTGTTAATGTGTGTGTATGAAAGAGAAAAAACCCATCAATGGACCAACTTGGGAAGCTAACCTGAGCCAGGCCATTGGTGTAATAAATTCCAGCAACAGTTTCCTGTTCAGTGGCGATATCGACCCGGACTCGGTGGGGTCCATGTTATCTCTCTCCCTTTACCTGAACCAGTTGGATAAAAAAGTCTTCCTGGTCATTCCCGACACGCTTGGGGAAAATCTGGATTTTTTTGAAAAAATCATCCGCTATAATTCTATCCGCATTCTCAGAAACCAGGAAGAGATTGAAGCGATTAAGGATGAAATTGAAACGGTTATTTTTTGTGATACCGCCAACACCAAACTGGTTCCTTTTTACCCTTTCATTTCGGAATGCATATTATCGAAAAAACCCAAGGTCATAGAAATTGACCATCACTTCGGAGCGGATAGCGAGGAATTGACCGATTATGGTATCAAGCTGTTCCGAAACGCCAATGCAAATACAGAGATTATTGGGACCATTCTGGAAACGCTTCATGATAAAAACCTGCAAGGACCCAACCCATTTAGCCAGCGCAATATTATTCTGGGGCTGATAACAGGAATGCTCGGTGATACTGTGGGGGGCAAGGTAATCCATTATCAGGAAGACTACGACTACTGGATGGAAAAACTTGGGGAGCAGTTAAAAGAAATTACGCGCTGGCGAGGTGCGGACGACAAACGAGGACAGGATTCTCCACTCTCAAAATTTGGTGATCCCAAACAAATTCTGGATTATTTAAACAGGCTGACAGAAGATCAGGAAAGCTGCTTCAATTTATTGAACTCCCGTATTGAGATCAAAGGAAAGATGGGGTTTTTAAACCTCCTGCCTTCAACCTATGAGGAAGTGAAAGGAAACTGTCAGACATTTGATTCGGACTGGTTTGTCGATATCATGAGTTTTCTTGTGAACGCTGTACCGGAAAAATCCGGACATGCCGGAATCGTTATTTTTGAAGGAAAAAACGCTGAGGGGAAAGATTGTATCTTTATCAAGATTCGAAGGGCTGTAGATTTTTCCGGCGTGGATTTGCGCACTGGTGAAGATAAAATCAAGGAATTATTTGGCGATCTTTATATGGGAGGAGGAGGCCATACCAGTGCGGTTTCTTTTCGAGTCCACCCTATGGAGGAAAAAGAACTCCTGGTCCGGCTGGAAAAAATCTTTGCATTTTTTAACAACGCTATTCAATCAGGTTGACAAGAACATAGCGAATAGCTCCCCTAAAAAACCTGATTCATTTTCATCCCTCCACCCTTCTCCCCACTCATCATAGGTTCAGTAGAATATTGCACTTAAAATCTTAACGCTTCCAGACTCTGAAATTGTGGAGAATCGGCCAAGAATATCAGGTCCACATCCTTAAGTTTATTGCGGCGAAGATCCAACTTTTTCAACTGAGATAAAATGGAGGAATTTGCCAGGGAATCCAAACTTTCCCGGGTGATGACATTACCCATGGCCTCCAGCTCTTCAAGCTGCTTTAAAGTATTGGACTGGACAATAGCCTGAAACCCGGCATCCCCCACCGGAACCCCGGAGGTTTTTAGTTTAATCAGGTTTTTGAAATTTCCGGAATCCGCCAAAATACGAAAACCTTTTTCCCCCAGATCATTGCTGTTCAAATTAAGCTCTTTCAATTTGGTAAGATGCGGAGACTGGGAAAGAGCCAGGATTCCCAGCGCGGTAATTCCAGTATTTTCCAGATTCAAACTTTCCAATTGGGGAAAGTTCGGGGATTCCGCCAGTAAGAGAAGGCCTTTGTCCCCCACTGCATTACTCATCAAGTTCAGGGACATCAGATTTTTAAGATATGGGGAATTGGCAAGCTCCTGAATTCCGTGGTAGTCAAAATGGTTGTTCCTCAGTGTAAGGGAAACAACCCCATCCAGTTTTTCAAATTGTGCCAAAGAAGCAAGGTCTTTATTGTCCAACCTCTGTTCATTTAGGTTGAGTTTATTATCGATTCTTTTCTTCTCAACCAAATTCCGGGACCGCATGGACAGCAAAGCGGTTTCCCCTGTCCGGCCAATATTATTATCCTGCATATAAAGTTGAACAAGATTATTCAAGTGCCTGGATCCCGCAATATCCAGGGCTCCCGGATCACCAATATGATTGGAATCAAGAACCAGAATTTCCAGCTGATTTAAAGTGGGGGAATGTGCAAGAATGCGGGCACCTTGATTGGTGATTTGATTCCAACCCAGGTTCAGGTGAACCAGCTTTTCAAAAGCGCCGGCCTGCGCCCAGTCGGCAATGTTTTCATCTCCCAAAAGATTGCGACGAAGATTGAGGATACGAAGCTTGGAAACCATCGCGCCGTCTGGAAACCGGGTTACTTTCTTTTGCCCCACCTTATTCATTTCCAAGTCCACGAATCCAAGGTTCAACAGGGACTGGGATTTCACAAGGCTCAAGGCTCCAAAATCGGAAACCTGATTATTGACCAATTCTACCGATTCAAGGTTTGGAAGATTTTTTGAAACTGCAAGGTTTACAGCCCCCTCATCTCCAATCTGGTTGGCATTGAGAATAAGATGTTTTAACCCAGCCAGCGAACCCGACCCGGCAAGAACACCCAAACCTTCATCCGTAATCTCATTCCAGCTCAAATCCAGTTTTTGAACATGGGATAAATCTTTGTTCCTGCACAAAAAAACAATTCCCGCATCCCCCATTCGCTCATAGGCGAGATCCAAAATTGAATCCTTGCGGTTCAACTTATCATTTAGAGTCCGGATAAAATTTAAATCTTTATTTTCAGGCCGCATGCATCAACCACCAATATGGGGGTAGTCCGTTTTCACCGCGCTCAATTCCTGCAAACGTTTTGAATCATTCAATAGTTCCAGTCCTTGGAGATCGATTCGGTTAAAAGACAAGTTTAAGGTTTGGAGGTTTTGCAATCCGGAGAGTTTAGCCAAGGCCTGCATTCCCCTGAGACCAATTCGGTTGGCATCAAGATGCAATTCCTTTAATTTTTTAAGGTGGTTAGAATTTGCCAAAGCTTCCGCTCCGCGATCTCCAATCCGATTGAACGAAAGATCCAAAACTTCAAGTTTGGAAAGGTTTTTAGAGTTTGCCAAAGCCAAAGCCCCTTCATCCCCGATTTTATTGGTGTATAAACTAAGGTAACGTAAACGGGTCAATTGCTCTGATTCGGCCAGAGCCCTTGCTCCGTCATCCCCAACCAAGTTTTCATACATCCAGAGTTCCTTAAGCGGTTCGAAAAATTCCGACTGTGCCAATTCTTCCACACCCAAATCTTTGATTTTATTGGTATGAATGTACAGGATTTCAATATCAGGAAGCGCCACGTTTTCAGCCAAGTCCATGGCGGTCTGGTTATCGATACCCCTGTTGGAAAAATCCAGAGTTTTCTTGTCCTTGCTCAAGCCGCGCTTGATCCATTTTCTGATATAGGAAATATCTTCTCCCATGACCGCTCCGGAACCAGGTAAAAAAGCTCCATTCTATAAAGGTGTAGGGAAAAGTAAAGAATTAAATGATAAATCCGGAAAATTCCGTATTTAGCTGGATTGAATCGGGCTTGTGAAAAAAGGCCTCGCATATAAAAAGAGAATTAACCTTCATTCCCCGTGTTAAAAAAGCTTGCTCTAACTTAATTAGAGCAATGATGGTTATAATAGGAAAAATTCTAGGTATTCAAGGCAGAAATCAGGGGAATCCAATAAATGGAAGCTGGCAATATGCGAAAACTTTTTATCACTCTTTGTGTTCCGATATTAGTATATTTAATTTGGCCTTATATGGCTTTATTAAAGTTATATTTCGGTCTGGAATCTGCCAATAAGAAAGTAGTAATGGAGGAAATTCATTGGCCTACCATTAGGAAAGGAATTGAGAAGAATCTTAACCTTTTCGTCAAAGAAGTTTTAAACAAAAACCTAAAACAGAAAAACTTACAGATAAGTTTTAGTGCCATCTCACTAACCCGGCAAATCGCAGACGAAATAGCTACGCCAGAGGGAATAATTTATCTTTACCACAACCCAAACAAGTATGCCGACCAAATCAGAAAAATATTTAAGAAAGTTTCTGAACCAAAACAATTAAGCCTGCCCATAAAAGAAAAACCGTTAAAACTTGAAGGCCCAAATGTCCCCAGCCTCTGGGAACGAATTGATTATATTTTCTTCATAGATTTTTCTCATTTCAAGGCAAGCTTCAAAATTAAAAACCAATCTTTTACTATTATTTGGAAACGCCAGGGATTTGATTGGAAAGTGGTACTCCTGAATTTTCCATTAGCATAACCTGCAGTATAAAACCACCAAGGACTTTTAAATGAAATTACAAAACGCAGGTTTTTCTTTCTGGTTCCCGGTTGTGATTTTATCCTGGGTACTTAATGGGTGCAGTCCGTCTGCCGCAACAGACGAATCTGTTTTCCGGATGTCCATAAGAAACGAGCCTCCTACCCTGGATTGGGCTCTGGCTACCGATAGTATTTCGTTCACTATTCTCACCAACCTCATGGAGGGACTCACCCAATACGATT
>CATMOP010000067.1 GCA_950072225.1 uncultured Nitrospina sp. | reverse complement strand
TCCTGAATGAGGGCAAAACGCCGGTCAGCGAAGTGTTTCACTTCCTTACTGAACAACGCGATGATGGTATCGGTGTTGAGGTAGCCATGCAGTGGAATGATGGCTTCCAGGAAAGCATCCACTGCTATACCAACAACATTCCACAGCGCGACGGTGGTACCCATTTAGCAGGCTTCCGCGCGGCTCTGACGCGCTCTCTGAATGGCTATATCACCCAGGAAGGCCTGGATAAGAAAGCCAAGGTATCGACCACAGGTGATGACGCCCGTGAAGGTCTGACAGCGATTATCTCGGTGAAAGTACCTGATCCTAAGTTCAGCTCCCAAACCAAAGATAAGCTGGTTTCCAGCGAAGTTAAGCCTGCTGTCGAGCAGGAAATGGGGCGTCAGTTCCAGGACTTCCTGTTGGAGAACCCGCAGCAGGCCAAAGAACTTGTTGGCAAAATGATTGATGCCGCCCGCGCTCGTGAAGCAGCGCGTAAGGCTCGTGAAATGACCCGTCGTAAGGGTGCCCTCGATATCGCAGGTCTGCCAGGTAAGCTGGCAGACTGCGCAGAAAAGGATCCAGCAGCTTCTGAACTTTATATTGTTGAAGGAGACTCTGCAGGGGGTTCAGCAAAACAAGGTCGCGACAGGAGGTTTCAGGCAATCCTGCCGATGAGAGGGAAAATACTCAATGTAGAAAAAGCCCGCACGGAAAAGATGATAAACAGTAACGAAATTCGAACCCTTATTACTGCATTGGGAACAGGAATTGGGAGCGATTTCAAAGTAGAAAACCTTCGTTATCACAAAGTTATTATTATGACGGATGCAGACGTTGATGGAGCCCACATCAGGACCCTGCTTCTCACCTTCTTTTTCCGTCAAATGCCGCAGTTGATTGAAAACGGTTATCTATATATTGCCCAACCCCCCCTCTATAAAGCAATAAAAGGGAAAAAAGAGAATTACTTAAAAGACGAAAAGCTCCTTTTTCAATACTTGATGGAACAAGGAATAGAAAAACTTGAAATAACAACCCAAAAAAATGGCCATAAAATAATTGGAAGGGAGCTCAACCAGCTGATAAATGATCTATACCGATTTGAGGAATGTTTTAATCAGGTTATAAAAAATAATATCCCAAGATCTATTTTAAATGTGTTAATTGGGCTAGGTGTAAATAAAGAAGCCTTTTTGAGCTTAGAACAAATTATGAAAACCATCATCCAGATTCTCGATTCCCTAATCGATGAAGAAAGCAGGGAAAAATACCAATATAAGTCGCAATATCTGAATGTTCCCATCCAATTTACAGACAGTGTTGAGCTCAATACCGAAATAGAAAACAGATTAAAAGAATTTTTGATAGAAATAGATAGAACTGATTCCCACCGGGTTTTTGGTAAAACCTCTCATAAATTCGATAGGGTGGATTTGAATAAAGAACTAAAAAATGTGCGCTTTCAATTGGTGTTTGACCCAGAAAAAGGGACCTATCAAATAGAGATGTTTGGTTCCAATAACGGACGAGATTTCCAGTTAAAGTTCAATGCGGAATTTATGGAGTCTGTGATTATCCAAAATATTTTCGAAATCTATGAACCGATCAAAGCGAACGATTATCCACCTTTTGTTTTACACAATAATGGGGAAAGCACTACGGTTAGTTCCAAGCACGATTTATTGCAAGCTGTTTTAACCATGGCTAAAAAGGGTATTTACATTCAACGCTATAAAGGCTTGGGAGAAATGAATCCTGAACAGCTTTGGGAAACAACGATGGACCCAGAAGTCAGAATTCTTTTGCAAGTTCGAGCGGACGATCTGGTGGCCTCGGAAGACCTGTTCACCATATTAATGGGAGATGAGGTGGCACCCCGACGCGAATTTATTGAGAAAAACGCCCTGCAAGTCAGAAACATGGATATTTAAACCCCCTGACAGGTTGCCAGCGTGATACCCCGTTCGGGGCATACGTGGCATCCTCTTCATTAACCTTCATGCCCCAGAGGGGTATTGCCCGTTGCATAGAAAGGTATTTGAATGCCGGAAACGATCACTCCGATCAATATAGATGATGAAATGAAAAGCTCGTACCTTGATTACGCGATGAGCGTAATCATAGGTCGCGCCCTGCCAGATGTCCGGGACGGATTAAAGCCGGTGCATCGCCGTGTCCTCTTCGCAATGCATGAATCCGGAAATGCCTCGAACAAGCCGTATAAAAAATCTGCCCGTATAGTCGGTGATGTAATGGGTAAATATCATCCCCATGGAGACCAGGCGATTTATGACACCATCGTCCGCATGGCACAGGAGTTTTCTCTAAGACATCCCCTTGTTGATGGTCAGGGGAACTTTGGTTCGATAGATGGAGATTCCGCGGCCGCCATGCGTTACACAGAAATCCGCATGGAAGAAATCACCAACGAACTCCTCCGGGACTTAGACAAAGACACCGTTCAATTTACCCCTAACTATGACGACTCCCTGAAAGAACCTTCCGTTTTGCCTGCAAGTTTTCCACAATTGCTGGTCAATGGTTCGTCCGGAATCGCCGTGGGCATGGCAACCAATATTCCCCCACACAATCTGAGCGAGATTATCGATTCTGCGATTCATGTTATTGATAATCCCGATTGTACAGTTGAAGACCTTATGGAGATAGTTCCAGGCCCCGATTTTCCCACCCGGGGAATCATACAGGGAAGAAACGGGATAAGGGCTGCTTACAAAACCGGCAGGGGGATCATCCGGATTCGGGGGCGGGCAGAGATTGAAACGATGGAGAAAGGAGACCGAGAGCGCATCATCATCAACGAACTTCCGTTTCAGGTCAATAAAGCCAGGTTAGTGGAAAAGATCGCCGAATTGGTGAGAGACAAGCGATTGGATGGAATCTCTGACCTGAGGGATGAGTCGGACCGGGAAGGGATCCGTGTTGTCGTAGAGCTAAAAAAAGGGACCATAGGCCAGGTGGTTTTGAATGCCCTTTATAAAAATACCCAGCTCCAGGATTCCTTTGGGGTGATCCTTTTAGCCCTGGTGAATCAGCAACCCAAGGTTCTCAACCTAAAAGAGTTTTTGCACCATTTCATTCTGTTCCGCAAAGAAGTGGTTACCCGAAGGACCGAGTTTGACTTAAATAAGGCCCGTGAGAAAGAACATATCCTCGAAGGATTAGCCACCGCGCTTGAAAACCTGGATGCAGTGGTCCGGCTTATCCGCAAAGCGGCCGACCCTGCCTCGGCACGCGATGGGCTCATGACCGAGTTCGGTTTGTCGGAGATCCAGGCCAAAGCCATCCTTGAAATGCGCCTGCAACGCCTCACCGGATTGGAACGGCAAAAAATAATTGCAGATTTAGAAGAAACCCGAAAACGAATTGAAGAATTACAAAATGTCCTTGCCCATGAAGAAGTCAAGCTCAATATCATCAAAGAAGAGCTGGCAGAAATCAAAAATAAATATGGCAATGAGCGCCGGACCCAAATTGCGGAAACGGATGAAGGCGATATTGATATTGAAGATCTAATTGCCGATGAAGACGCAGTGGTGGTTTATACCCGGAGCGGTTATATCAAGCGACAAACCGTGGATAATTACCGGGCGCAAAGAAGAGGTGGTAAAGGCATTCGGGGGATGAATCTTAAAGAAGAAGATGTTGTCGAAAAACTTTTCATTGCTTCAACACTGAGCCATCTCCTGGTGTTTACCAGCATCGGAAAGATTCATTGGTTGAGGGTTTTCTCCATTCCTGATGTGAGCCGGATCGCTAAAGGAAAATCCATTGCCAACCTTTTGCGGCTCCAGCCTGGTGAATCCATTGCCAGCATCCTTTCCGTCCGGGAATTTGAAGAAGATAAATTTGTAATGGTCGCGACAGAACGCGGCATCGTTAAAAAAACTTCCTTGATGGCTTACAGCAAATCCCGGCAGGGAGGTATTATCGGACTGACGATTGATGATGGGGACCGGGTTATTGGCGCGGAGTTGTGTGACGGGGAAAGCGATATATTGCTCGCTACTGAAAAGGGATTTTCCATTCGTTTTTCTGAAAAGGAAGTGCGCCCCATTGGCCGTACAGGTAGAGGAGTTCGTGGCATCCGTCTCAAAAGGGGGGATCGGGTGGTTGGAGCGGAAATTGTCCAACCCGGCAACAAATTCCTTACGGTAACTTCAAAGGGTTATGGCAAGAGAACCCGGATGGAAGAGTATCCGGTACAGGGACGGGGCGGATTGGGTGTTATGACTATCCGCTGTAATGAAAAAACAGGAACCGTGGTGGGCGTGCAACAGGTAGAGGAAACAGATCAGCTTCTGGTTATCACTTCCAATGGCAATATTGTACGCATGCGAGTCAACGAAATATCCGTGATAGGCCGAAATACCCAAGGGGTTCGCCTGGTGGGTATTGGGGAAGGCAATCACGTGGTCAGTATCGAAAAGCTGGTTGAATAAAGTTCTCCCCCCTATGGATGTAACAATCTCTGGCAATCCAATACAATCTAATCCGGATGCAACAGCCTCGGGTTGGGCCAAAATCACGGCGGGAATTTTTTTGCTGGGCTGGGTTTTTTTTGTTTCTTGCTCGGAACAGACGGGCTCTCTTCTTCAGAAGGCGAATGAAGAATGGGTTCAAGGCCGAAACCACAGCGCTATCGAGATGTTCAATGAGGTGCTGAAAAAATATCCCTCCGGGGCGCAGGCGGAAGAATCCCTGTTCCGCCTTGGTGAAATCCATCACTTCAGCTTGAACAACAGTACGCGGGCTCTTATTTATTTTCAGGAAGTCCTGCAAATGAATCGAAAGGGACCGTTCAGCTATCCCGCACAAAAATATATTGCGGAAATCGCTGAATTTGGTTTGAAGGATTATGACCAAGCCATCATCGAATACCAGAATTTAATCAATCGCTATAAAAACGAAAATGAAAGCAGCGATCATCAATACCGCATCGCTTCTATTTACTATAAAAAACAAAATTACGAGCAGGCCCTGGTGGAGCTAAATATTTTACTGGAAAACTATCCCGGTAGTTCCTGGGCAGAAGAAACTAAATTTAAAATTATTGAAATTCTTTATACGTTAAGCCGGTGTCCTGAAGCGAGGGAACAGTACCGGCACTTTAATTTGGAATATTCAGATAGCCGTTTTAAAGAAGATATAGATTTTGTCGTCGCCTCCTGCTTGGAAGAAGAAGGGCATCTACAGGAAGCGTATAACCAGTTCAAGGCCCTGGAAGGACGGTATTTTTATCCCGGCATACTCAAAATGAAACTGGTAGGCATTGAAAAAAGGATAAAAAAACAACCCTGATGCTGGATTTGAAAACCATTCGCGACAATCCGGAAGCGGTAAAAAGCCGCCTTAAACGTCGAGGCGGTGACTTTAAAGAACTGGATGAATTGCTCAAACCCGAAGAAGACCGGCGGTTAGGACTTCAGGAGTCTGAATCGCTGAAAAATAAAAAAAAGAAACTTTCCGCAGAAGTCGGCCAACTCAAACAAAAAGGACAAGATGCCTCCGAACTTATGGAAGAGGTCCGAACCATCAACATTTCCATAAAAGAGCTGGATGAAAAAACCCAGGCCTGGGAACAGCAGGTCCAGGAAAAACTATTGGGCATCCCCAACATTCCCGATGACTCCATCCCGGATGGTGCAGATGAGAGCGCCAACCGAGTGGTACGAAATTGGGGAACAAAACCGCAGTTTGCATTTAAACCGAAAAATCATGTGGAAATCGGGGAACAGCTTGACCTGCTCGACTTTAAAAGAGCCGCAAAAATTTCTGGAGCGCGATTTGTTGTTTACAAAGGTCTGGGAGCCGGTCTGTTGCGCGCTTTGATTAATTTCATGATCGATGTGCAAACCCGGGAGAACGGTTATCAGGAACTATACCCTCCCTTCCTGGTCAATAAAGAAAGTATGCAGGGGACCGGGCAGTTGCCTAAATTCGAAGAAGAGTTATTTGCTACCCGTAACGACCCTTTATACCTTATCCCTACTGCAGAAGTTCCTGTTACTAATTTTCATCGCGATGAAATTCTGGAAGAGGAGTCGTTGCCCATCTGTTATGCCGCCTACACTCCTTGCTTCAGGAGAGAGGCGGGTTCTTACGGCAAAGACACGCAAGGACTGATTCGGCAACACCAGTTCGATAAAGTGGAGTTGGTCAAATTTAGCCGACCGGAGGAATCTTCCGCAGAGCTTGATAAATTGGTCGAAAACGCCGAATCCATCCTTAAAAAACTTAACTTGCATTACCGGGTGATGGAACTGTGTGCCGGGGACTTGGGTTTCTCTGCTACCAAAACCTATGATCTTGAAGTGTGGCTTCCCAGTCAGGATACCTACCGGGAAATTTCATCGTGCAGTAATTTTGCCGACTACCAAGCCCGCCGGGCCCGGATACGCTGTAAAAAACGCACGGGTGGCAAACCGCAATTTGTCCATACTTTGAATGGATCGGGGCTAGCGGCCGGCAGATTGTTTGTGGCCCTGCTGGAAAACTACCAGCAGGAAGATGGAACGGTTATTGTGCCGGAAGCTCTGCGTTCCTATATGCATGGACAGGAAATTTTAAAGCTATAACATATTGACTAAAAGGGGGAGACAGCCCGCTTGACATTTGCTCTTGAGTAGATAAATATAATCGAGTCCATAATATTCAGGAGGGATGGCCGAGTGGTTTAAGGCGGCGGTCTTGAAAACCGTTGAACGAAAGTTCCGTGGGTTCGAATCCTACTCCCTCCGCCACTCACCAGCGTGAGTTGCAACTGGCAAGAGTTTTTTGGGCCGACACGGTTGCTCGCCAGAAAAAGCGATTGCACCCTGGCCCTACGCCCAGTGGTGGGCCGAAATAAACTGTGGTTCGCGAATTAAGGAGAGGTGGCCGAGCTGGCTTAAGGCGCACGCCTGCTAAGTGTGTGTAGGTTTACTCCTACCGAGGGTTCGAATCCCTCCCTCTCCGCCACTCTCTAGCGAGAGAGGCAACTAGCAATGGCCCGTTGTACCCCTTCGGGGGAAGAAAGGAAAGAGTTTTTGATACGTTTTATTAAAAACAGTTTGTGGCTGGTACTGACCTTATCCTTTTTGATGAGCTGTACCTATGAGAGCAAGGAAGATATCGCGGACCTGCCCGCGACCGATATAAGCAAACTGAATGTTTCCCAGTTTGAAGGGTCCCGATCGAAACCTGTCCAGCAAGTTGAGGCTTCTGGAAGTTATGGTCGCCAGGTGACCGAAGGCCATCCCGATGTTCAGGAAAGGGTGAAAATAGAACGGGGAGTTGTTGTTCCCGATGGAGTAAAAGGCAAGTGGAAAGCGGTCAAGCTTCTGGTCAAGAACAAGAAGGATGAAGAACGCAATGAAATGAAAATAATCACCTTGGGTTCCAGTTTTGAGTTGGAAGATTCGGGAATCAAGGTAACAGTAGGGCCGTTTTTGCCCAATTTTGTGATGAGCCAGAAGGCTTATACCTCAAGCGGAAATGAATTGACCAATCCGGCAGTTCAATTAGTGGTTGAACAAAATGGCAAGACCCTTTATACAGGGTGGGCTTTCGCAAAATATCCCACGATGTACGCGTTTGAGCACGATGTTTTTGCCCTGCAGTTGATGGATTACATACCGATGGATGTATCCTGATTTTTGATCGGGATCATGACCCTTTTATGCGCCCATGGCTCAGCTGGATAGAGCGACGGTTTGCGGAACCGTAGGTCGCAGGTTCGAGTCCTGCTGGGCGCACTCTTTTTAAGATTAGAGTTTATCCTTTAGATTTAATAACCTACCTTCAGATCACCTAAGTTTCTCAAGTGTCCCAAGTGTACTTTGAGGCTCCATGGCACAGTCATGGTACACCAAAGGAGAAACTTTCATGCCTACAGTTCAACGTAGAGTCTCACCAAATGGCAAAATCAGTTACAGAGCATTAGTCAGACTAAAAGGCCACAAGTCTAAGACAGCTACCTTCCTTAAGAGAGCAGATGCTGTTGCTTGGGGGCAGGAGATGGAGACCAGGATCAGACAGAGCAAATACTTTCCTGACAGACTGATAGAATCAGAGAAATATACTTTGGGAGACCTATTAGATAGATATAAGTCCGAAGTGCTCCCTAGAAAAAGAGATAAGAAGCAGACAGGATTGATCGAGTGGTGGAAAGTCCAGTTGGGAAACTATAAGATTAAAGACCTTACTCCCTCGCTGATTGCCCAACATAGAGACAAGTTACTTAGCCAAGTAAGTAATAGAACAAGTAAAAAAAGGTCGGCTGCTACTGTTAACCGATATCTGGGGTTATTGAGTCACGCCTGTACTATCGCCATCAAGGAATGGCAGTGGATGGCTGTCAATCCAGTAGCACAGATAAGTAAACCTAGAGAAGCCCAGGGTAGAACAAGGTTTCTGAGTGATGAAGAACGAGTGAGGCTGTTAGTTACCTGCAAGTCAAGCGAGAGTGTCCATTTGTTTCCTATTGTTACCTTGGCTTTATCTACAGGAATGAGAAGAGGGGAGATCTTATCAATTCAACGATCAGATGTTTCATTTAATAAAAGCACAGCTATTCTTAGAGATACCAAAAACGGAACTAGCAGGGCTATTGGTTTATCTCCAAGGGTCATTGAGGAAATGGAAAAGCTACCTGTTGCTTTAGATGGTAAATTAATTAATTGTCGTTCAGTAGAGCAATTCAAGTTTTATTGGAAACAATTAAAACGCTGGGCAAATATAAATAAAACATTTCACTCAACACGTCATACCTTTGCCTCACGCATGGCGATGAAAGGGTGGACAATTACTGAAATAGCACAGCAGGGTGGGTGGAAGGAACTCAAGGTTTTAAAAAGATACACTCATTTGAAAGCTGAGTAT
>CATMOP010000066.1 GCA_950072225.1 uncultured Nitrospina sp. | reverse complement strand
AATTCCAAGTAGGCCCAGCAAGCTGTCTTGTTCTATTGAAGTAACCCCTTTTAAGCCACTGGGAAAGCCCCATTCGCACGCAAGAGATTATGCCAAAGCCACGATCCCGGATAATTCCGAATTTATATTATTTTTTTCGGGCTTTGCGCATTGTAGAATGACTTGGGAAAGTTGTAGGGGGAAGCCCCATGCTCCATCATTTCTCCAGCTACTTCAAGATGGGAAAAACCGAGCACCTGTTGTTCCGCTTCTATCAAGCCAACTTGGTTTTTATCCGCAAAGTCCTGAGCTCTAGAAAACGCGGCGGGAAAATAAACCGATAAAGCGATTGCCCCAGTATCGTGGATGAGTCCGCAAGTGAAACTGACATCCGACTCCATTCCCCCAATCAATCTTCCCAGTCCGCCGGAAATAGCCGCAGTGATGCCACTATGAATCCATAATTGCAAAAAATCTATGGACAAAGCGGTTTTCCCGGAGAAACGTTCAAGGATGGGTGTGCGTAAAATTATATTTTTTATCATACCCGGACCCAGTAAACCCGCGGCTTGTTGCAAGGAAGAAATTTGCCCTGGGTACCCATAAATGGGTATGTTGGCTACCTTCAATACTGCCATTGCCATAGCAGGATCGTACTGGATCAATTCTACGATACTGTAATCCATGGATGATGAGGTTTCAGTAGCTATGAGAACATTATCAATTTGTTCCGGTAGGGAGGGCAGGTATTTTAAAGACCGGAATTGGTCAAGCGTCAAGGAGGTCATCGGCGGTACCCTGAATGGTGCGGTTTCTTCCTTTATCTTTGGCTTTGTACAGGGCGAGATCGGAAACTTTAATCAAGTCTGCTGCATCTTGCATATGGGCAACGTCAAATTCCGCAATTCCACAACTTACGGTTACGTTAAACCCTTTACCTTTGGATTGGAATTTCTTGCTGGCCATCTCTTCGCGAATTCGTTCGGCGATATGCAAGGCTCCCTTTATCCGGGTTTCCGGCAGGACCAGGAAAAATTCCTCTCCACCATATCTGGCGGCTACGTCATTGGACCGGCAAAATTTTTTCATAATGGCGGAAAATTCCAATAAAATTCCATCACCCTTCTGGTGTCCATAGGTGTCGTTGACCTGCTTGAAATGGTCGATATCCATAATGATCACTGAAAGCGGGGAATTGTATCTTTCGCACCGCACCACCACTTTTTTCAGGAGTGTTTGCATTTGTTGGTGGTTGACCAGGCCCGTAAGACCGTCTGTTACGGAAAGTTTTTCGGCCCGCTCATATAACATGGCGTTGCTTATAGAAAGGGCAACGAATTCGGAGACATTCAACGCAAAATCCAAATCTCCGACATTATAGAATCCCCTCTGGTTATCATTCAGGTTCATGACCCCGATGATTTCATTTTCGATCATCAGCGGGATGGTGACAAAAAATTTGCAGGAGAAGAGAGGATTTTTCCTTCCCCGAAAATAACGTGAGGCAGAAAAATCCTGCTCAAATATATATCTTCCTGAATTCATCGCCTCCTTCATAATAGGAGAATCATTTTGATAGAAAGAATAACCCTCTTCCAGATCAGGATGATTGTGGCTGGCGAGGCTCAGCCTGCGCCGGTTTTTATCAAAAAGAAAAAATGTGAAATACTGCACTGATAAAATAAACGGAAGTTTTTCCACCATAACCCGGCAAATTTCCTGCAGGCTGAGAAGGTTAATGCTTTTCTGGAGATAAATGAGAGGGTCGAGATTTTCGAGGGAACCGCCAAGCAACGTATTTTGCCTTTTTAGAAGATTCCGCACGGTTTCCGATTCCTGCCATCTCAGCTTTTCGTATTCGATGGGGTTCATTTTATTGCTAGCTTCCTGAAAATTCCGGGAACAGTGTTCTCATTTTTTGTGCCTGTCAAATTTCTGGCTATTTTTTATGCGAAGGTCATGTTTTCCGGGAAATGACCGAAAAATTCAATAGAGCCATTTATACTATATTATCGGTTAAAGCGTTATGGAAATTAGTTTTAACCTTACTGGTACTAAGGTCTCACCGCTCTGGAATCGGGTTGGTATAGTTTTTGCTCTATAATATAGAAAACAGCAATTACGGCAAAAATTATGGCGATCCATTTAAAATTTATCAGGCTCCTTTTGTTACTTTTGCTTCCTCTTTTGGGGATACAGGGAGCCAATAATTGTGCCTGGGCTCAGGAATTTGCTTCCGAATCTGCCCGGCGTCCACAAGTTTCCTCAATAAGGATAGGACCTCACCCTATTTACACCCGAATCCTGGTTAACCTTACCGAGCCCGTTTCCTATCAGGTCAAAGCGGATTTTGTAAACAAGCGGATTACACTGATCCTTCCATACACAGTAAAAGGTCCCAGGCTACGCAGTAAGTCGTTTAATGATAAAAATCTGGAGCGATATTTAGTCACTCCTTTGAGGGAAACCTTGGAAGTAACCTTTATATTGAAAAATCAAAACACCCGGTTTTTCCATTCTATGAATCCACAAAAGCCGCAGATAATATTAGATATCAAAGGTGAGAATCGCCCGATCCTGAGAACCCGGATCGGAAAGCTGCAACGAAAACCCGGAGCCCAGCCAAGCTTTGAACCGGGTCCTGACCAGGCACCGCTACCTAAAAAAGCCAGGTTGGTGGGCTATAGCCCGAAGGGAATCCGGCAACTTGTTTCCAATTCCGCGGAAGAAAAGGAAAAGAACGGGTGGGAGGATTACCTGAAAGCCTTGAAAGAATTTCAGGAATCAAAATATCCTTCTGCATCGAAATTGTTTCGAGAATTCCACAAAAAATATCCTGAAAGCAAATACCTCGACCATGCCCTCTATTTAAAAGCGGAGGCAGAATACCGCATCACTTTTCAAGAATTGAATCCCAATTTTGACCGGGCTCTGGCTTCTTACAAGTTGGCCATACGGCAATTTCCCAAATCGAAATTTTACGATCATGCCCTATTAAAAGTGGCCAGTATATTTGATGAAATTGGCTATAGCCTGGAGGCAAGGTCACTTTACAATCAAGGGCTCAAGTCCAAGCCGAAGAGCCTTTATAATGAATCCCGGAAAGATAGCCTGGCCGCCATGCTGATGAAGGAAGGCCGGTTGGAGAAAGCTTTTAGCGCGTTTCAGTTGATACTTAGAAAATCGCCAAATAATATTGAGGCCAAGGCAGGGATTTTTGAAATTGCTGATAAGTTTTTCGAGAAAAAAGATTATCCCAGAGCGCTAAAGATCTTTGAGGCTGGGGCCAGTCGATGGCCAGGCGAACTCAATGAGAAACCTGAAATCAATTTTTCGATGGCAGAAATCTATTTTTCAAATAAACAGTACGAGAAAGCTAGAAAACATTTTTTCAAGCTGCTGAATCTGGACCCGGCTTCCAAAAACGCGCACAAAGCTCTCAATCGAATTGGTGATTCTTATATGGTGGAAGGCAAGTACCAGCATGCCTTGTCCGTTTTTGATGAATCAGGAAAAAGAAAAAGGGTGAAATTGGATGACGAAGGCAAACCCATTTTCGATGAGCAAAAAAATAAAATCTGGGAAGACTCCGCAGAAACCCAGTATGGAAAAATCCGCATGGCCGATATTGGAGTGCGCAGTCCGCGTTTAAAAATCCAGGATATTGTTTTTGATGTTGGGTCTTATTACAAGCCGTTTAAAACTTTCGATAAAATTTTTGTCGAGGCCCGAAACGTTGAAATCCTGGCCGAGGTCACCCTGAGCCGGGGCATCGCTTATTTGCTGGAGCAGAACTATCTCAAGGCGATTAATCAGTTCAAAAGGCTTCTGCCGCTTGGACCGGAATCCCAGTTCTTCCAGGAAGCCGATCGTTACATCCGGCAGGCCCTTATTGCACTGGTCGATAAATACGCCAAGCAGGGGGGCAACCTTCCCATCCTCTATGCCTACAGTGACTTTATCAGTCTTCCCATAGGGGATATTAACAATGCTCAAACCCTTCTTCAGGTTGGGGAAGCTTATCAGGCTATTGGCATGTTTGCCGAAGCCGTTAAATTCTATGAAAAAGTGAAGGTGATGGATTCCCAAAAAACTTATCGGGACCGGATTTTTCTCAACCTGGGCCAAATTCACATGGAGAATAAAAGCTACGATGAGGCGGTTTTAGTAGGGAGGACTTTTTTAAAGACTTACCCCCGGAGTAAGTGGGTTCCGGATGTGATGAAACTTTTGGCCAACGCCTTGAAAGGAAGAGGGGATTTTTCAGAAGCCCTCAAAACCTATGAGGATATGTTAGCGAGGTTTGAAGACAAGGCGGAAATTCATTTCCTCATTGCGGAAACTTATACGGATATGAATCAATTTGCAGATGCCGTGCAATCCTATAAAAAGGCTATCGCGACTTATGACCGGCAAGAAAGGGTGATACCCGAATACCTCCAAAAGGCTTATTATCATCTGGGCACATCTCTTTTTAAGTTGAATCGTTTTGGTCCGGCCATGGAAGCGTTAAAGTCGGCCAAGGAGCTTTTCCCTGATAATCTGCTCCGGGATTGGGCAGATTATCTCATGATCGAGAGCCTCGAGAAACTCGGTGATCCTTCAAAGATCACCGAAGGCTTGAATCGGTTGGTGAAAACCGAAAACGTGGATGACCTCACCAAGCAGGCTGCGGAGTCCAGGATGAAAATCAGGGAATGGGAAAAACAATTAAAAGAAGGATGATTTTATTTTATAATAAAGTTACTTTTCTCATCCAACTTGCCTTATGATTTCGCCCATGACTACTAGTGCCGGCAAAGAAAATAGTAAAGATATTGAGGCCCTCATTAAAAAAATGGAGGCCTTTAACGAGGTCGCGGAACAACTGCAAAGATCTTATGATGAATTGCAGGTAAGAATCAAAAAACTTGACCTGGAGCTTGCGGACAAAAATAAGGAGTTGGAAAAAAACCTTGTTGAAAAAGAGGAGGTCAAAAATTATTTAAACGATATCCTGGAAAGCCTGACCAACGGTGTTATTGTGGTGGACCGGTTGGGTCGGATCACTACATTCAACCAAACCGCAGGAAACCTGACTGGATTGAAACCTCAAAACTGTTTAGGAAAAACCCTGAAAGAGGTTTTTCCGTTCGACTTGTTTGAAAACCTGGTATCCAGACTAGAAAAAAATCGCAGGGAAACGGCCTACCAGGATCAGGATATTACCACTCCCGACAAAAAAATAATCCATGCCCGTGTTTCCGCGTCCCCCGTATGGGACAACCATAGCGGCCAGATAGGGACTGTATTGATCCTTCAGGACAGGACGGACTTGCGCCGGTTGGAGGAGTTTGCCCATCGCAACCAGAGGCTAAGGGAAATGGGAGAAATGGCGGCAGGAATCGCACATGAAATCAGGAATCCTCTGGGTAGTATAGAATTGTTTGCCTCGTTACTTAAAAAAGACCTGGAAGGAGATCTCGAAAAAGCGGAACTGGTCCAGCATATTCGTGCCGGTGTGCAGAACATGGACCGAATCATATCCACTCTTCTGCTATTTGCTAAATCGTCCCAGCCATCCCGCCAGCAATGCGATATCAATCTCTTATTAGCGGAATTGCTCGACGGCCTGGACGATATCAGAGTGCCCGATAATATTAAGGTGGTACGTGATTTTGGCAAAGAAGAGATGTTGGCCAACGGCGACCGGGAGTTATTGCGGCAGGTTTTCCCTAATTTGATCCGTAATGCCATTCAGGCCATGCCGGATGGGGGCGAACTGCGCCTACAAACCGAGAAAGCTTTGATACCGGTGTCCGGGTCGGAAAGCGGGAAGGATGCGGGAGCCCGCAAATTCATCACCGTTACCGTTACCGATACGGGTGGGGGGATTTGTGCCGATGACCTTTCTAAAATCTTCAATCCCTTTTTTACCACCAAGGATAAGGGAACGGGGCTGGGGCTGGCCATATCGCACAATATTATCAAAGCCCACCAGGGGACGATTGAAGCCGTGAGTGAAGAGGGCAAGAGCACATCTTTCAGGGTCAAGATTCCCTGTTGGGATGAGGATTTTGATGAAAAATAACGTTTCCAAAAAAATACTGATTGTTGATGACGAATCCGAAATGAGGATTGCGCTGGAAAAAACCCTGAAGCGCGAGAATTATCAGCTCGTTTGCGTGGAAGACGGTAAACAGGCGCTGGACCAGTTTGAGAATCATGTGTTCGACCTGATTTTGACAGATGTGCGCATGCCGAAACTAAGCGGATTGGAATTATTGCGGGCGGTCAAGGAACGTTCACCTAAAATACCAGTGGTCATGATGACCGCGTATGGGACTATTGACAATGCGGTCGAGGCCATGAAGGAAGGAGCCTTCGATTATCTGATAAAAGGGTCCGGGTTTTCTGCTGATGTGCTGGTTTCTACGGTGAAGCGTGCGTTTTTAAATCCACAGGATTATGTTCCTCCAGTCCGCCCTATGGGTTTTATCGATAAGGCCGATTCGATCACCGCAAAAAAAATCGTGACCCAGAATGAAGAAATGAAAAAACTCCTGAAATTTGCCGAGAACGTTGCTTACAGTAAATCGACCGTCCTCATTATGGGAGAGACCGGGACGGGAAAGGAATTATTTGCGCGTTATATCCACCAATGCAGTCCTCGCGCTGAAAAATCTTTTATGGCTGTCAACTGCGCCGCTTTGCCCGAAGGCTTGCTGGAGTCGGAACTGTTCGGCCATGAAAAGGGGTCTTTTACCGGGGCCACAGAAAATAAGGAAGGGAAGTTTCAGCGGGCTCACCAAAGTTCACTTCTTCTGGATGAGGTTTCAGAAATGAGCCTGCCCCTGCAGGCCAAACTCCTGCGGGTCTTGCAGGAACATGAGGTGGACAAGGTTGGCGGCAAGGCTCCGATACCTGTTGACGTGCGGGTGATTGCTACCACCAACAGTGACATCCGCCGCCGAATCCGAGATCAGGAATTCCGGGAAGACCTGTATTACCGGTTAAATGTGATTCCCCTGACTTTAATTCCCCTGCGTGAAAGAAAGGATGATATTTCCCTTTTGGCGGAACATTTTATGAACCAGTTTTGCCAGGAAAATTCTCGGTCCTCCGTCAAGATGGATCCGGCAACCTTGACCCTGTTAAAAAAATACCGCTGGCCCGGCAACATTCGGGAATTGGGAAACATCATCGAACGGACATGCCTGATGTGCCAGGGCGATACCCTGCTTCCCTCGCATCTGTTTTTTGATGATGAGCCTCTCTCTTCCGGAAAAAATGGGGCTAATGCAAGTTTCACTGGAACAATTTATGAAATGGAAAAAGAATTGATCCTGCAAACGCTGGAAGAGTTCAGTGGCAACAAAACCAAAGCCGCCGAATCTTTGGGAATCAGCATTCGCACCTTGCGCAACAAACTCAACGAATATAATGAGAGCGAGTAGAACGCAATCTATGCCCCGTTACCTATAACTGAAAAATTTTCAGAAACGCCTTTTCGCATCTGAAGTGCATTTTTTTTGTAAATGAGGGACCGGGCTACCGTTGCATTTGCCCCCGGTAGCTTACCGGCAGGGGCCAAAATTATGACGGATTTTGCCCAGCTTGGGAAAATATCCCCACTTTCCCTCCTCTATTTCCATCCTCACAACTCTTTATAAATAAAGGATTTTCATTGTGCCCACTTTTCTTTTGTCCTTCCAGTTTCCTATGGTATGAAACTTGCTCTATTTAACTTGAAAAACATGGATGGGGGTAAAGCCCTTTAAAAAAACAAAAATTTTTAGAGAATGATTATGGACTTTCTAACAAATATGAAAATCAGTGCATCGGGCTTGGCGGTTCAGCGCAAGCGGATGGAAACCATTTCCAGCAATCTGGCTAATATGGAAACCACACGGACTCCGGAAGGAGGACCCTATCGCCGGAAAGATGTCCTGATTACTGCTTTGCCTTTGGGAGATGAATTTGGCAACACGTTTAAAAATGCGTTGGGTGACAAGTTGCGCAGGGTGCAGGTCGCGGATGTGATCGAGGACCAGTCAGAACCCCGTTTAGTTTATAACCCGAATCATCCCGATGCCAATGATCTGGGCTATGTTGCGCTGCCTAATGTTGACCAAATGACGGAAATAGTGAATATGGTCACCACGCAAAGGTCGTTTGAGGCAAATATCACAGCTCTCAATGCTTCCAAGGCCATGGCCATACGGGCGATTGATCTGGGCCGTTAAAATGATAAGGACTGAAGGGCATCTCTAAAAATTACTTTTGGCCATGAGTGGCCTTTATGAAATAAGGGCCTGCGAGGTGCCTTAGAGAAAATTACTGAAAAAATAGAGATGCAGTGAAAATTAAAAACCTTTAAATCACAATTCCCATGGAAAATTTTCTTGATTTTTTAAGACAGTTTGGCGAACGTTTTAACGAACTTTCACAAGGCAAGAAGGTTGCGGCCCTGTCTCTTGTAGCTTTGGCCTTGGCATCTCTGCTGGTGATGTCCTTGTGGTTGAAGACTCCGGACTACCAGCTTCTTTATGCCAACCTTTCCTCCGAGGACGCGGGAACGATTGTTGATAAATTGAAATCCCAGAAAATTCCTTTTGAACTTTCGAACCAAGGCCGGACGATTCGTATCGCTTCGGACCGATTGTATGAAGTCCGCCTGCAATTAGCCAGTGAAGGGTTGCCGGAGGGTTCCGATGTTGGCCTGGAAATTTTTGATGATACTCCATTGGGAATGACAGAATTTGTCCAAAAATTAAATTTTCAAAGAGCCTTGCAGGGTGAACTGACTCGTACTATCAAAACCCTGGATGCGGTGGCTCAGGTCCGAATTCATCTGGTTATCCCCAAGGACAATTTGTTTCGCAAGGATAAACCCAAGGGCAAGGCTTCTGTGACGTTGAAAATTAAATCCGGAAAAACTCTGACGGAAACCCAGGTACAGGGAATTG
>CATMOP010000065.1 GCA_950072225.1 uncultured Nitrospina sp. | reverse complement strand
TGGCAAATCGGAACGCTTCAATCTATTCCTCAAAACAGAAGTGGAAAACTATATAAAAAGGCAGATTTCACCCCAAAAGCAGTATTAAAGGTTAAACAAATGGTAGAATCAGGTAGGTTGAAAAATTTTATTCAAGAGGAAATGAGGAATTCTTTTGCTGGAATTGAGTTTTGACCTCAGGCTTCACCCATCAACAACCCGGTTCAGTTAGGTTTCAAAGTGATTTATGAAAAAATACTTACTGTTAATATCAGGGTTAGGTTTGATGAATTGGATGTTTGCCCTGGCAAACTATCCCAGCAATGCCTTGGCTCAGGAAGACGTAAATGAGAAATTTGAAAATATCGGGCTGATTGGTATTTCCAACCTATACACCTTACCTGACAAAACAAGCACCATTGTATTTAAAATTAGAAATAATTCAACACGAACCATCAGCCATATATTTGGCTGGGTGTATACTTACGATAAGGAGCCTAACGGCAAAGGAAAGAATTTTGTGCTTCTAAATAATCCTCATAAAGGGGGCAATATCATCAAAGGTAAACCGCATCGACCGGGAACGGTTTCGGAATGGAGTTTTCCTTTGGTGCGGGAACCTTCCACCGCCAATCAGGAAATTGATTACACCTTGCGGGTTCATTCCCGCTCAATATTTTTTGCCAATGTTGAGTCAGGAAACAAATCGGCCCCCAAGCCCTAAAATCGATAAATATCGAATCAGGGTTTTCAAGTTCTGCGCAGTAATAGTCTGGCCCGAAGTCAATAAAGTCCGCCCCATCCTATCTTTTACCTCAGCAACGGTCACCATACCTATTCGTGATGACTTGATTTTGAGAGATTTCATTTTAAAATTAATTTTATAGGATCGATAGATTACAATATACACCTTTCAAGTCAATTCTAATCCTAAATGAAATTAATGTCCCTGAGAATTGTTTTTACAGCTTTTTTAACGCTTTTTATCTTTTCCTCGGGATGCGCGAAAAACCATCGCGTTCTCATCAATCCTTCCCTTCCCATTCACAACTCTGATATTGGCAAAGGACTTCCTGTGGCGGTCAAAGTTGTTGATATCCGCTCCAGCAATGTTATTTCAAAATGGCAGGGTGGACTCAAAGTGCGAAAGTTCACTGTCTTTTCTCAAGGAGATTTGAAAGATATTTTTACTATCCGGATTAAGCAAGGTTTAACAAAACTAGGTTTTTCGCCTAAAAACTTCAATTCCAAAACTGAAAGAGTCTTGAAAATTGAACTATTAAATATTAAAAGCCGGTACCAGGAAAATATCCCCCGGATGAATGTCCAAGTTAAAGCAGACGTCAGAGCCACTTGTCAAAATCAGGAGAAAAGGCTCAGCAAAATTTTCACCTCAAAGAAAAAACGATTTGACATAACACCTGCGACCTTTCCAAACGAGAAATTATTAAACGCCTCCCTTTCGGAGATAATGGGGAAAATTTTTAGCAATCCTTCCTTGATTGCCTGCCTTGTCCAATAACTCAATGTGCATCCAAAACCATCCATAATCATTTAACTAATTGTTTTTTATTAGTTATTCTTTCACTTCCACCACTCAACCCGTTATTTTTCCTGAAAGTCAGAAGTCTTAAGATTTAATTCTGTTTATTTTGGCGCAACGAATGTTTATAGTTCATCAGATTGCTCTCAAATTTGAAGTTTTTCCTTTTGTTCCAAGGCGGACAAGTCGATAAGCCATTAGTAATAATGGTAATTCAGCTGTCGATCCGGGTTCAGCCCCTTAAAAGGATTCAATGATGGGCGATCATGTTCATAAATCCTGAGGAGGGGAAAAACAATGGAAAACGAATTGAGTTCGCTTGGAAGCAGTGGGGATGTCCTGTTTTTGATGCTTGGCGCGGTGATGGTATTTGCCATGCACGGAGGATTCGCATTTCTTGAGGTGGGAACTGTCCGGAAAAAAAACCAGGTGAATGCCCTGGTAAAGATTCTGGTAGATTTTGCCATTTCGACCGTAATCTATTTCTTTATTGGCTATGCAGTTGCTTACGGTATTCATATGTTTCAGCCTGCGGAAGTATTGCTGGCAAAAAACCAGGGCTATGAACTGGTCCATTTTTTCTTCTTGTTAACATTTGCTGCCGCTGTCCCTGCCATTATTTCCGGTGGCATTGCCGAGCGTGCCAAGTTCTGGACCCAGGCTTTCGCAGGAGGTATTTTTGTCGCTTTCGCGTACCCTTTATTTGAGGGAATGGTCTGGGGACAAATCACGTTTCTGGGTCAGGAAGGCTCTTGGCTGGCCAATTTAACAGGCGGAGTGCCTTTTCATGATTATGCCGGCTCTGTGGTCGTCCACTCCATGGGAGGATGGATAGCTTTGGCAGCAGTAATCGTACTCGGGCCCCGATTTGGAAGATGGGACTCCGAAGGCCGCAGCCGACCTATCCCTATAAGCAATGTACCTTTTATGGCATTGGGAAGCTGGATGCTTTGTATAGGCTGGTTTGGTTTTAATGTCATGTCTGGTGCCACCATGGATGGAATATCGGGTTTAGTGGCCATGAACTCGCTTTTTGCCATGGCGGGAGGGATTCTCTCGGCCTTGGTAATTTCAAAAAATGATCCAGGGTTCATACACAATGGAGCCCTGGCGGGCCTTGTCGCCATTTGCGCAGGTTCTGACCAGGTTCACCCAATTGGGGCTCTGGCGATTGGGCTAGTAGCCGGAGTTATTTTTGTTAAAGGTTTCACCTGGGAACAGGAGAAATTGAAGATTGATGATGTCCTGGGAGTTTGGCCCCTGCATGGAATCGCCGGGTCATGGGGAGGAATTGCCTGTGGAATCTTTGGTCAGAAGGCATTGGGCGGCCTGGGTGAGGTCAGCTTTCTCGCGCAACTGATCGGGACTCTCTTTGCCATAGGAATAGCTTTGGCATTTGGTTTTGCCGTCTATAAAATATTGGATAAAACGGTCGGGATTCGTCTCAGTAAAGAGGATGAACAAAGAGGATCGGACCTTGCTATCCATAATATCGAGTCTAATCCAGAAGATGCTACCACCAGGTTTTGATGAGAGACTAATATGTTAAAAAGAGCTACGACGTTTTTATTGGTATTGAGCTTCTGGGCATTGGCGTTAACAAACCCTGCCCTGGCAAAAGATGATGCCATTGAAACATTGAAAAAAGCGGCAGAAGCCGACCCTAAAGATTACGCCCCCCATTTCGGCCTGGGTCAGGCCTACTACACAATGGGCCTCTATGATAAAGCCATTGCAGAATACCAAAAAACTATAGAGCTGGAACCTCTGTTCGCGGCGGCTCATAGTGGACTAGGTTCCAGTTTTGGAGCTTTAGCAAGGTACGATGAAGCCGTTGAGGCATTCAAAGAAGCTACCCGCCTGGGACCAAACTATGGTGAAGCCCAATTCGGTTTGGGTTGGACTTATGCCCAGCTTGAAGAATATGATAAGGCCCTACTTCCCCTCCAGACTGCCCTTAAAGCGAAACCCAGAATGGTCGCTAGCCACTTTACTTTGGGGCGAGTTTTTGTCGCCCTGGGCGAACATTCTAAAGCCATCAAGCATTTCAAACGGACGCTGGAAATTGACCCTATTTACCCTGATGCCTATTTCGAAATGGGCCAAAGCTTCTTAGAACAAAATAAATTTAATGAAGCCGTGCAGGCTTTTGAGGATACCCTGAAACTGAGCCCAAATTATTTTGAAGCCTATATTGGTATAGGCCGTGCCTATATAAATTCCAACCGTAATGAAGAGGCTATTGAGCCATTAAAAAATGCTATCACCATCAATCCCGGCTATGCAGACTCATACGAACACTTGGGAGCCGCCTACCAGAACCTGGGCGAACATGAAAAGGCATTATCCTCTTACCTTGATTTTGCGCGAATTGATTTTAGAAGTCCGGTCGCCCATTTCAAACTGGGGGTGGCCTACTCCCGGCTTGGCAGAGACCACGATGCTATTAAGAGCTTTCAGGAAGCCACGCGTTTGAATAAGGAGTTCCCCGAAGCCCATTACAACATGGGGTGGTTGTATCAGGAACTCGGGGAACCCGACAACGCTTTAGAACAATATGAACAGGTTATATTTCTGGATCCGGAAAACCTGGACGCCTATTTCCGTATGGGAGAAATCTATGAATTCTTCAGCCGCTATCAGGAAGCTGTAACGGCCTTTCAAGAAGTCCTGGCCATCGACCCCGATTATGTAAAAGGACACGCTCGCCTGGGATGGAATTATGCAAAACTGGACCGCCCAGAAATAGCCCTGGCAGAATTTGAGGAAGCTTTGCAAATCAACCCCAACCTGGCAGAAATATATTACGAGTTGGGAGTCACCTACGGGGAACTGGGACGCTTTGAAGAAGGACTCGGGTCTCTGCAAAAAGCTCGGGAGTTGAACCCCAACCACTTTGACACAATTCTTCAACTGGGGAAATTCAACTCAATACTAGGGAATTACCAAGAAGCTGTGGAAAATCTCAACAAGCTCCTTAAGATAGCTCCCGACAATAATGCAGTAGGGTTTTTGTTTGGCAAAAGCCTGGTCGAATTGAACCAGTTTCAAAAAGCACTACCCCATTTAGAAAAAGCCGTCAAGCACGAGCCGAATTCATTTGAAGCGCAATTTTATCTCGGGATTACCTTGATCCGGTTGGACCGTATGACAGATGCCATCGCTTCTTTACAAAAAGCGGTCCAGATCGAGCCGGGATCTTCGCTTACCTTCAACCACTTGGGTAAGATCTACCAGAAACTGGGAATGTATCCAGAAGCCATCCTTTCCTACAATCAGGCCACCCGAATTGAACCTAGCTTTACCGATGCCTATAATCAACTAGGAACCATTTATACTTTTCAGCAGGATTATGAAATGGCAATAAAAATGTTCCGGGAAACAGTTCGGTCCAATCCGAAATTTCAGACCGGCTATTATAACCTCGGAATGATTTACGAAATTCTTGGCCGTCATCCGGAAGCCATAGACCAGTATAAAAAAATCCTGACATTGAACCCGGATCACCAGAAAGCCTTGTTCAACCTGGGATGGTCTTTGATGGATGAAAACCGTTTCATAGAAGCCATACCACCGCTGAAACATACCTTATCCCTGAACCCGGAAGATACTGATGCCCATTACAGCCTGGGCCTTGTTTATGGCAAACTCAATCAGTATCAGGAAGCCCTGGGTCAATACCGGTTGGTTCTTCAAATGGACCCAAACCATTCAGGGGCTTATGAAAAACTGGCTTTGGTCCAGAAAGAACTGGAAAAAGAAACCGTTTCCGTTAAATATGAGGAGTTTCCCAAAGAAATCGATATCCTTCTGATCCCCTGATTTTTATGTTTATCTAACCTGCCGCTGGCTCTGATATCGCCCAGGCGGTGACCCCCCCTTTTTTTGATCGCCATGCGCTATCGAACTCCCCGGCCATTTTATCCCCTTAAAGCACTCCTGTCTAGAGCCCTAAAACTAAAGGTTTTAACTGATCAAAGCCTTTATTAATAAATAAGTTGACAGTAAATCGGTTGAGCTTATATACTTCGGCCTCCAAGCTGGATTCAGGCTAAAAGGTGTGACTATGAAAATATAATAGGCTCTTATATTTTTTTCCTGAACCCCGCCATTTTCTTGGTAAATTGATAAACAATAACATGCTGATTTTATTAATTCAGTAAAGGTTTATCCTATGGAAACCAACGAGATCCCAATCGGGGACCAAGACACTGAAGAAGAAGAGGTAGATCTTGCGCCAACTGAAGAAATAATCAAAAATCTTCCGAATAATTCGCGCAGTCTCCTCATTCCCACTTTGCAGAAAATCCAGAATGCTTACAGGTATCTGCCCCCACCCGCTATGGAGTTGCTGTCGGAGTTTCTCAATATCACCCGGGCGGAAATATATGGGGTGATCTCATTTTATCCCGTGCTGCTCACTACCGAACCGGGAAAATACATTATTAAGCTCTGTTATGGTACTGCCTGTTTTGTAAAGGGGGCACCCATAATCGGTGACAAGATGCATGAACGTTATCATATGCGTCCTGGCGAAACAGATCCCACAAAACTATTCACTTTGCAGACCGCTTCTTGCCTGGGCAACTGCGGGGCCGCCCCAATGGCCATCATTGGCGATGACACATACGGAAACATAGACCCTGAGAAAACACTGGATATCCTGGGCGAATACACATTAGACGATGCCGAAGCGCTGACAACTGAGGAGGCTACAGCTTAATGAGCACCGTTACCAAAAAAGCCTGCAATATAAAAATTAATGGTAAAGAGATTTCTGTTTCTGAGGGGACCGTTATCCTTGAGGCCTGCAACAAAAATGAAGTGCCGGTTTCCAACCTCTGCTATAACAGAAAATTGGTGCCTTTCGCGGCCTGCCGAACCTGCATGGTCGAAATAGTGGTTGATGGCAAAAAGGAACTGGTTTATTCCTGTACCCAACCCGTTGCCGATGGAATGGAAGTCCGTACCGGGACCGAAGAAACCAATCGCTACAATAAAGCTTGCCTTGAGATGCTATTGGTCGAGCATCCTCTGGACTGCCCCATATGTGACAAATCAGGGGTTTGCCCCTTGCAGGACAACACGGATATGTTGCAATTGTTCGATGGGCGGTTTGAGATCCAGAGGCGTAACGAACCCAGCATTAAAACCAATCCTATTATCGAGTTTTACCTAAATCGATGCATCATGTGCGGGTTGTGTGTTCGCGCCTGTGATGAAATTCAGGGAGTTCAAGCCTTGGACTTTCATAAACGCGGAATGGCCGTAAGCATTGGCACAGCCAATGACGAGCCACTCGACTGCGAATTCTGCGGACAATGTATTACCGTTTGCCCAACAGGTGCCTTGATGGATATGACCTCAGGTGCAAGGGGTTTGGCGGCCTTGTTTACTAATACCTACACGACCTGCAACTACTGTTCCTGGGGCTGTACTTTCAAGCTGGAAAGTAAAAAAGGGCAAGTCATCCGCATTGAGGCAGACGAGGGTTACGATATCGGCATCAATGAAGGTAATCTCTGCGCCAAAGGGCGTTTGGGACACGGTATCATTCATAACGATCAGCGCATTGAATCCCCTCTTATGAATGTAGGTGGAAACTATAAAGAAGTAACTTGGGAAGAAGCACTGGAAACCATTGCAGACCGCATGCAAACAACGGCGAACAAAAGCGGACCCGACAGCCTTGCCGGAATAGGTTCGGAAAAGCTGACCAATGAGGAAAGCTTTTTGTTTCAAAAACTGTTCCGCGGTCTGGGCTCCAATCATGTTACCAATCTCGCTAATTTAAGAGCCCCATACGTTAATTCGTTCATGCTGAACTGTTTTGAAAACGGTATTGCCTCTCAACCCATTACAAAATTGCAAGAAGCCGATGTAGTACTGATTTTCAACTCAGACCTGCCCTCCGAGTACCCGGTGGGCGGAAACTCTATCCGATTTGGGACGATCTTCTCCGATACTGACTTATTGATCGCCAACCCGAGGAAGGTGGTATTTGACAGCAGAGCTAAAATTGATGTGCGAATGACTTATAAACATGGTTCCGACTTGGCCGTTGCTTCCCGGTTGTCACGCATCATGATAGACAAAAAATTGGTCGATACCGGAAAAGTCCAGTCTGCCATCCCCAACTATAAAGAATGGGTAAAATCTTTAGCCCCCTATACAGCAAAAGAGGTGGAGCAAACCACCGGCCTGCCGGATGACGTTCTTACTCGCGCGGCGGAAAGATTTGCACGGGATGCAGACCGCTTCGTCATTGTGGGAAACGATATCCTTGACACTAATCAAGGCGAAGAGATCCTCAATGCCCTGCTCAATCTGTGCACCTTGGTCCAGTATGGCAGCACAGGTAGCGTGAGCATTTATCCCCCCAGAGAGCATTGTAACTCCCAAGGAGTAAATGATATGGGCTGTACTCAAGAATTTTTACCGGGCTATCAGCCAGTCAAAGATTCCTCGGCCTCTGGAGATACCGACTTGTTTCAAAAATGCATTGATGGAACTTTAAAATTTCTCTTCATTGCTGGGGAGGACCCGCTCCATTCTTATTACAAACCGCAATTGGTTAAAGAGGCGTTGCGCACTGTGCCATTTCTGGTCGTCACCGATGTTTTCATGACCGATACCGCGAGAATGGCAGACCTGGTTCTTCCCTCCTCAACTTTCGCGGAAAAAGACGGCACCTACACCAATATGTCCCGGCATGTTCAGCGTGTCGCGGCGGCGGTGCTCCCACAGGGAGTCTCAAAACCGGATTTTGACATATTGATCGAATTGGCAACCGCGTTAGGCAAGCCTTTCCAAAACACGGATATTGCTAGTGTACAACAGGAAATCGAAAACGTTATCCCAAACTATAAGGGAGTTTTCCCGGGAAACAAATCCGTGCAGTGGAAACCCAATTCGGCTAATACGAATCCCAGATTTCATACGAATAGCACTTCAGTAGAACAAAATAAAGTTGCAGAGGGCTACCCCTTCACCCTACAAACCAACAACCACATGTTCCATATAGGAAGTTACAGCCAATATGCAAAGGCGTTGGTAGATATAGGGCCGGAATGCATTGCCGAGTTGCATCCTGATGACGCAAAGGGACTGGGAATCTCCACCGGTGATAATATTGTGGTAGAGTCCCCCGAAGGCAAAGTTGAAGTCAAAATCAAGACCAGCAAAGTGACCAGCCGGGGAATGCTATATATTCCGAAAAACTGGACCAAAGTTCCTGTAAATGCATTGAGAAACGGTGAAGAAGGTTTAATAAACGTAGATATATTCACTACTAATAGTCAAATATGGTTAAATAGGTTAGCCAGATATCTTCAACCAATAATAAAAATGGAAAGTTCATCAGTAGCTAATGGAACTGTTGATATAAATCAATATAGTCAGTTTGAAGTCTTTTTAAG
>CATMOP010000064.1 GCA_950072225.1 uncultured Nitrospina sp. | reverse complement strand
GTTCTCCACCGCATTTACCTGAAAAAAGTAAAAAAAAAGTGGGCTCAAAGCCCACGTTGCAGGACCCATAATTGTCACCGGAATTGTACAAGAACTTGAGGTCTCATTTCAAGGGAAAACTGGGAACCCTCAAAGACGACTTGTTTTCCTATAAGTCTTTTAAAATGTTTGGGATATCCTCAATGACCTGGGGATAGGGATGCAGACTGGACTCATTGGTTTTGCGGACTTTGATCTCGACTTGGCCGGCTGAAAGATTTTTGGGGCCAATAATGATTTGCAGGGGAATACCCATGAGGTCGGCATCTTTCAGTTTGACACCCAGCCGGTCTGACCGGTCATCAAGAAGGGTTTCGATTCCTGCTTCCTGGAGCCGGTTATATATGGTGTCACAGGCATTATTCAAATCGCTATTGGAATAGTTAACCGGAATGATAATGACTTGAAAGGGAGCCAGGTTCCGAGGCCAGATAATTCCTCTCTCATCATTATTTTGTTCAATGGCGGCGGCGGCGGTGCGCCCGACCCCGATTCCATAGCAACCCATAATCATCGCATTTTCCTTGCCGTGCTGGTCCAGAAAAACGGCCTTCATAGCCGAAGAATATTTGGTGCCAAGAATGAAAATGTGGCCGACTTCGATTCCGCGCTTAACTTGATACTTTCCATCCTCGCAACGCGGACAGGGGTCTTTGGCTTGGACTGTCCTGATATCCCCGAATTCTTTGATTTTCAGATCCCGCTGGACTTGAACGCCGGTGAAATGGGCGGAAGGTTTGTTGGCTCCTGTCACAAAATCATGCAGAACGGAAATTTCGCGGTCAGCATAGACTGGAAGATCGAGCCCAACGGGTCCGATATATCCGCGATGCAGTTCGGGTTTTTTGGAAAAGGCTTCTTCTCCTGCCGGTTGCAACCACTCACAACCGATCAGGTTTTTCATTTTAACGAGATTGATTTCATGGTCACCGCGAACCAGTCCTGCCACCCGTCCATTCTCATTTTCAAGAAGAATGGTTTTGACGATTTGGTGAGCAGGAAGGTTCAGGAAACCAGCTACTTCCTTTACAGATTTTTTTCCAGGCGTCTCTACCTCTTTTATATCTTGGGGTGTGGAAGGAGCTGTGGAGGGGGAAGGCGGTTTCGATTCGGCCATCTCCAGGTTTGAGGCATAGCCGCATGACTCGCAGAAACCGATTTCATCTTCCCCGGAATCCGCAAGTACCGCAAACTCATGCGAAAAGCTCCCCCCAATGGTACCCGAGTCGGCCTGAACCTGTTTGAATCTCAGGCCGCATCGTTCGAAAATATTGGTATAGGCCTTTGCCATCTGGTGGTAGGTGTGTTGGGTGTCTTTTTCATCAGCGTGAAAGCTGTAAGCGTCCTTCATCATGAATTCCCGTCCGCGCATGATGCCGAATCGGGGCCGGACTTCATCGCGGAACTTGGTCTGAATCTGGTACAGCAAAATGGGGAGTTGGCGATAGGATTTGATTTCCCTTCTCACGATATCGGTGATGACCTCCTCATGGGTGGGGCCGTAGCAGAACTCCCGTCCATGCCGGTCTTTAATGCGCAATAATTCCTTGCCATAAAAATCCCACCGTTTGCTTTCCACCCACAATTCGGCGGGTTGAATGCTAGGTAGAAAAACTTCCTGTCCGCCAATTTGATTCATTTCATCGCGGATGATTTGTTCCACTTTCCTTAAAACCCGGAGTCCCAGCGGAAGGATGGAGTAAATTCCCGATGCAAGTTGACGGATCATCCCCGCGCGTACCATAAGCTTGTGGCTGATGACTTCTGCGTCAGCAGGGGATTCTTTTAATGTAGGGATGAAAAGTTTTGAAAAATGCATACGTCGATATTTCCCCGATGGTTATTTACGGTAAAGAGGAAGGAAGATTTTATGTGCTAAAGGATTTTTGAGCAAGGGCAATATGGTCTGCATTATGAATTTCCAGCCAGCCTTTATGGATCTCTATATAGTGGACGGCGAAGCCCCGGTCGATCATTTCCTGAATGAGGTCTGTGAAATTCAGTTTGGAGATATCCGCAGACTCCTGAAATCGGCCGGTAAAATTGCTGACCACATCGCTATAGGTTTCGAGAAATTGTTCCGCACCGGTTTTGCTGAATCGGGCAAGACCTATGAACTCATGGGTTGCGGTTTCCGGATTTATCTTGTTGCCAATATTTGCCACCACATTTTCGCTGATGAAGCGGATCTCCCGGCGGGCAGGCTTGTAGTGGTTCTTGCTGATAATGTAATCGAGGATGTTTCCCTCCTCGGGCTGGTGATATTGGGTTGAGTTATCGGCGACCAGTACAATATCTTCCTTGCATTCCTTAAGTTTACTGAGGATATGGTCTTCCATGAGGATGTCTGAGTACAGCATGATGAATCCGTTAGTCATTTTTTCCTTCGCGATTAGCAGGGAATTGAGCACAGACCCTTTCTGGTAGCCGGGATTTTCCAGAATATTAATGCCCTCTGCATGCAGGTTGTCCTTACCATATCCCGCGATGACTGTAATGTCCGCGAGGTTGGCGTTGCTAAGGCTTTGAATCTGGTGATCGATAAGGGTCTTACCGCCAATTTCCAGCATGGCCTTCGGCTTGCCATTCAAAATTTCCTTTAATACGAGATCTTCCCCGGCGGCAGGAATGATCACCGGAATATTGCTGGTTTGTTCATCCTGCTGGTCTTTTTCCTTGACGTCCAAAAATCCTACGGTTTTAAAAATCTCCCGGACGGGGGTGCATAAGGGATCGGCTTCCAGGGACCTCTGGTTGCGAAGGAGGACCTTTGCGGTTTCCATCATCGCCATGTAGGAGCTGCGTAAAAGGTGATTGGCATAAATGATGATGTTGAATCCGGCAGAACTCAGTTCATCCTCGGTGATTTTGTTGTAAGTGGTGGGCACACATACCAGCGGTTTTTTTAAATTGAGGTCATCCAAAATAACCTGATATTTTTTTGCAAACTCCAGGATTTCGTTTGGGTTTTTGGACTTGGAGTGGATCATAATTCCATCGACTCCGGCTTGAAGATATTGCGTGGCCCTGTTCAGCGCGTCTTCCATAGGTTTTCCGGCAATCAGGCTTTCAATGCGGGCGATGATCATAAACTCACTGCTTTTCTGAATGCTTTTTCCCCGCCGGATTTTCTGGGCAAAGACTTCCGGTTCCTGAAGGTTTTGCTGGATGCCAGCCTCCAGGCTGTTGCGTTTGGGAAAAACTTTATCTTCTATAATAACCGCAGACACCCCGGCCCGCTCAAGCTTGGAGACGGTATATTCGAAGGTGTTCGCGTCCCCTCCCGTATCGCCGTCAACGATCATGGGTTTGTCGGTCACAGCAAGGATTTCGTTGATGGAATGGAGCCGGGAGTCAAAGGTGACGACCTCGATGTCGGGGTGGCCTTTCGAAGCCGAGTCGGTGAGACTGCTTTCCCAGATGGCATCAAACTGCCGGACAACAGCTTGCCCATCCGATTCCCCGGTCACTTCAACCATATTGGCGATGATGCCGCTCAATCCATTATGGGCTTCAAGCACCCGAACGGTTTTACCGGCTTCCAGAAGGGCTTTGAGTTTTCCCCGGCGTTGTTCTGGGAGAATATTGTTAAGAAGGGTCATGATTGGGCTCCAGCAGTTTTGTCGGTGGCAATTTTTTCTCGTATCCAGTCAGCAACATAGATGTTGTCCAAGTCAAACTTTTTCAGGGTATTCAAAATAACGATCAGATGTTCTTCTTGTGGCAGGTTTTTATCCAGGATAATGAGACCCTTGCCATTGAGTTTGCAGTAGCCGCTTTGTATAGTGAATTCTTGATCATTGAAATTAGCGACTTCAATTTTTATGGATAATTTCTCTGCGACTTCTTTGAGATCCCGGATTCGGCTCTCGATGTTTTGCATAGTAGAAGTTATTCGGGGTCAAGCAATGATTCGCATAATATCATTATAAAACGCGAACACCATGAGGCTGAGCAACATGAAGAGGCCAACCTGCTGAGCCCGTTCCCGGTTCTTTTCGCTAATGGGTTTTCCCTTTAGAAGTTCTACCAGAAAAAAGAAAATATGGCCTCCATCCAGAATTGGAATCGGCAGAAGGTTGATTAGGCCCAGGTTAATGCTCAAAAGCGCGGTCAAACGGATGAGCTGATTGAAGCCTTGTTCAGCCTGTTCCCCATAAATTTGAAAAATCAGGATGGGGCCTCCGATGGAGTCGGCGGGGATGGATCCCATAATCATTTTTTTGATGCTGACGGCGATCAGATAAACCAGCCGCCTTGTTTCATCAACAGCTCTTTTGAAGGCCCCAAAAATGCCATATTTTTCCTTTACCATTTCCCCGGCCATGCCGATGCCAAGCATGCCGATTTCTATGCTTTTGCCCTTAAGGTCCTTGACGATTTTGGCTTCCGGAGTCAGCGTTGTGAGGATTTCGGTCCCGTCTCTGAGGATTCTAAATGCCAGTGCTTGCCCGGGTTTGTCGATGGCCGCTTCCTTGAGGTCACCCCAACCAAAAATAGTCGTATCATCCACCATGAGCAGGATGTCGCCTTCCTGAATTCCTGCCCGGTCAGCGGGGGTGCCTTCTTTAACATATATGATATTTCGTACAAGCGGAGTGATTCCGATCAGGCCAACGTTTTCTTTGTCACCAAAAAGATCGGTGATTTGCTCCGAGATTGGGGTAATGGGGACATGGGCAATGCTTCCGGAGCTTCTTTCTACTTGGAAATCCAATGAACGGCCTGGAGATACATGGACGATTTTCTGGAGTTGTTCCCAATAAAGTATTTTTTCATCGCCGATGGCTAAAATATGGTCGCCCGTTTGAAGCCCTGCTGCCAAGGCAGGAGATTCTTCCTTAACGATACCGACAATGGGAGAGAGTGCCGGAACCCCTACCAGATAGACGCAATAATAAATTGCGATGGCAAACAGAATATTAAAGAGCGGACCCGCAAAGGCAATGGCCAGCCGGTCCAAAACCGGAGCGGCAGAAAATGACCCTTTTTCATCTGTGGACTCTTCCCCGACTTCTTCCCCTTTCATTTTCACGTAGCCGCCAAGGGGAATCCAGCAAAGAAGATATTCGGTACCTCCCTGCGTAAAACTAAAGATTTTAGGGCCAAAACCGAGGGAAAACTTTTCCACTACAACGCCCACTTTCCGGGCGACCAGAAAATGCCCCAGTTCATGGACGAAGATGAGGGCGGCCAAGCCCCCCAGAAAAGCCAGCATTTTTATCCCAAAATTAAGGACCGCATCCAGAGAAAATATTGAAAGTTCAAACATTAGATTCAAGGGGTTTGTGTGTAATCCAAAATCTCTACCCCGGGTGGAGTCTTGAGTTGGAATTGTTCTTCCGGGATTTCCCGGTTTATCCGAATTCGGCTGAATCGAATTTCTGTTTTGTTTCCTAATTTATCATACACGGTCGATCCGGTAATTTGGTAGTTTTTCTTGTCCGCATGAAGGATCAGTCTTGCCAGGCCCTGATCTTCATTTTTGGGGACGAGAGTGACAAGAATATTCTGGTTTTCCTGACTTACACTTTCAACGTTAAAGGACCGGGTCAGCTTTCCTTTTCCTGCTAGAAAAAGGGCGGGGGTATTGGAAGAGTAAATACTTTCCACTGGCACCTTGGTAGCTTGCTCCTCTTCAGGGACATAAAGCCAAAGATTCTTGCCATCGCTGATTAGAATTTGAGTGTCTGGAGCTCCGTAGACCCATTTCATTTTTCCAGGTTTCTTAATTTTTACCGTGCCCTTGACGCTCTGGGTCTGGTTCATCATTTTGACGTAAGACCTCTGGGTGAAATCTGCCTCAAAAGTTGAAACCTTCTCATACTGCCGTTGAATGGCATCCAGTGCTTGCTGTTCGGAAGTCTCCGCAAAGAGGGTCCCCGCCGGCAGGATCAGTAGGGTAAACAATATTAAAAATTTGCGTAGGAGGTTCAAGGGAATTTTATCTCTATTTGCTACGCAGGACCCTTCGGCCAGAAAGGGTCAGCCTGTCTTCAATGATCAGCTGGATAGCTTCGGGGTACGCGATGTGCTCCTGTTCAAGAATCCTCTTGGAAAGGGAAGCCTCATTGTCATTATCATAAATGGGAACCACCGTTTGCAGAATGATGGGGCCGCCGTCTACCTCCTCGTTGACATAATGCACCGTGCAGCCTGAAAACCGGGCTCCATGCTCCAGAGCCCGTTTTTGAACGCGCAATCCGGGAAAGGCGGGAAGTAAAGAGGGATGAATATTAATGATTCGACCTGAAAAAGTTTCGATAAAATGATTGCCCAGAACCCGCATGAACCCGGCGAGACAAATCAAATTGACGGATTTGGATTGGATCCGTTCCACCAGAGCTTGTTCGTAGCCGTTTCGGTCTGGATAAGATTTGGGATCCAGAAAAATGCTTTCGAGACCATGTTTGTGCGCCCGTTCCAAGGCATAGGCATCTTTTACGTTGCTGATCACCAGCGCAATTTCAGCCGACAGATCATTTCTTTCAATACTGTCGATAATGGCCTGCAGATTAGAACCTCGTCCTGAAACCAAAACGGCGAGTATAAATTTATCGGGGGCCATTTAAAAGGGGCGTTTGTTGGGGACAGGCGACAATACTTCCCCGAGCTTATCATTAAACGATATTATAAATCAATGAATTCGGTGACTCCTTGTTTTAGACCCTTTAAACCCATATTCAAATCTTATGGGAAACAAGAGCAAGGGCTTAACAAGGTTCCAGGAAATGGAACAAGCAAGGATGACCCTGCCACATTGTCCAGGAAAATTGACAGAACTGTAACTTGGCCGTTATAAATTGGTAAGAGACCCAGCCCGTAATATAACATGTTGGTTAGGAACTGGAAAATTAAGGCTCATAATTAAAACCTATGTGATATTTATTAGTCTTACTGTGGGTGATGGAGTGGCAAAAAGGTTCCCGCGGGATGAAGAAGTATTGAGTTAATATTAAAAGGATGGGAAATATGAAGGACTGCCTGGATATTCTGGTAATTGATGATGATGAAGAGGATCGTATGAACGTTCAAAACCTGCTTGATAACGAGGGAATGAAGGCAGTGGTCCATGAAGCTTCAGATTGTTCGTCTGGAATAGAGAAAATGAAATCCAGTAATATTGATTGTGTACTGATAGATCACAGATTGCCCGGTACCAACGGTGTGGAGGTTTTGGAGAAACTAAGGGAAGTGAACCGGAACAACGTTCCTTTGATTTTGTTGACAGGGGTGGGCGACGAACTGCTGGCTGCGGAAGTGATGAAGAAAGGGGCATCGGATTATTTGCCCAAAAATGGATTGAACGGAAAAACCCTGGCCCACAGCATACGAAATGCCATTCAAGTCGGGTCTTTTGAAAAAAAGGTCCGTACGGTGGAAAACGCCCTGGCGGAAAGCGAGAAATCTCACCGCACTATTGTCGAGACGGTATCAGATGTTATATTTCGATTGGGGCCAGACCAGAAGATAGAATTTATCAACCCGGCTATTCGGTTCTTTGGTTATGCGCCCAGCGATCTGGTCGGAAATTCCATCGAGAAATTTATTGCTGTGGGTTCAGACGACAAGGAAATCATTGCTAAAATCGCCACCCGGGAAGTCGGCCCGTTGTCGACCAGTAACCTTGAGGTGAATTTTAAGTTTGCCAGTGAATCCATTCTGGGGGAGACGACCAAGCCGGTTCCTGTTTTACTGGATGCTTTTGGACTTTGGGATGTCCCCTATGAACAGGTTTTCAAAAATGAAGTTGAAAAAAATTTTCTGGGAACACTTTGTATTGCCCGGAACATTATGGAGATCAAGGCGGTGGAGGAAGAACTATTGCAAACCCAGTGCCGCCTGATGCAAGCGGTGGAAGATCTCAAGGAATTATCCACATTAGATGGGTTGACCGAAATTGCCAACCGCCGATTCTTTGATGAGTATGCGGAAAAAGAATGGAAACGCGTCCAGAGGGATAAAAAACCCTTTGCCGTTATCATGATAGATCTGGACAGTTTCAAAGCCTACAACGATACTTATGGGCATCAACGGGGGGATGTATGCCTGAAAAAAGTGGCAGGAGTCATAAAAGGAGCTATGAAAAGGCCTGCTGATTTGGCGGCAAGGTATGGAGGGGAGGAGTTTGTCCTCGTTCTCCCCGAGACGGATAAGGATGGAGCTTGTAAACTCGCAGAGCAGTTGCGGCAGGAGATTATAGATTTAAAACTGGAGCACCAGAATAATATTTGTGAAAAATGGGTCACTATCAGCCTGGGAGTGGCGACTGGGATAGCAGAACCGGGAAAGTCGTTTTCCGATCTCCTTGCCAAAGCCGATAAGGCATTGTATGAGGCTAAAGGGTCTGGACGTAATCGAACGTCATTTTTTGATAGGGAATATCTTCCCCTGGAATAGAAAAAAAGTTTATTTGCGGGAATAATTTAGCCGCAAAGATGATCATACCTTATGGAACTAACATTCCACCCCTTTTTGCGATCCGTCCGCCTGTTCTACCTCCTGAGGCGGGCGGATTTCTTTTTTTTCCGGTTTTTCTTCCCAGTTCCTTCCTAATTCGTTATGGAAATTGAATCATTTTCAGGAAATATTTCCATTTTTTCAATAATGTGGTTATATTTTTTCTTATAACTTTTATTTATTGGCAACTGAGACGCTCTATTTATCTCTTTAGCTTCCGGAAAAAAGTCGTGCTATTTTTTTAGGTCATGAATAATTTTCCTTCAATTAGACGTTTTTCCTTCGTTCTTTGGTTTTTTTTGTTAGGGGCACCGGGTTCTGTGTTTGCGGGTGTGGATGATGCATTTTTGAAATCTGTTTTTGATACTTAATTAACCAATTATACGTATCCTTAACAATATCGATAATTTTTTTTTTAGGTTTCCAATCATAGTATTCTTTTACC
>CATMOP010000063.1 GCA_950072225.1 uncultured Nitrospina sp. | reverse complement strand
GGAGACTAGAGGAGGATGTTAAAATTCTAATACCATTCAATTTATCAATCTCAGATAATCTCTCTCAGATAATCTCTCTCAGATAATCTCTCTAAAGGAAGCTCTAATTCATATGCTTCTTCCCCAACCTTTTTTATTTTTATTATGAATTTCTCTTTTTTTAGGTTTAGTCAAACCAGCATATCTATTATTCATCATCCATTTTAACTTGTTTGTATTTTCTATATTTTGGGGAAATTCCTCGCCCTATATTCCCACCTGTTTTTCTGTATAGCAAAAGTATACCCCAGCTTTCAAATCCGCATAAGCCTGAGGTGGAAATAATAAAAACATTAAAATTGTTAGAATCAACCGCTTCATATTTTCAGTCCTCCGAATACCCTGATTTTGCTATAATTTAGCCATCCATGCAATACATCATAATTTGTTTATTCTCGTTTTTCCTTGCTTTTGTAAGGACGAATCAATGGAAGATGCCTCAAAAACTATAGACATCAACAAGATATACCTTTGGCGAAGGTTTTTAGCTAGATGGATTGATTGGTATATAGTCAAGACAATATATTGTAGGCTTACTAGACCCCAACTCATGGGTCATTGAATATAACAACACGGTGGCAATGACTATGGGGGGGGGGCTATTTATGTGGGGTTTTTTAGAAACTGGGCTACTAGCGAATTGGGGTTATACACCCGGAAAATTTCTTTGGGGAATAAAAGTAAAGCTCAAAGATGAAGACGAAATAAGCTACTTAAAGGCTTTGACTGACCTGCCCCAGTTAGTTGTACCACTTTCAAAGTTATAATTTACCTTTTTACTCTGCACCCAACGCCCACAATACAATACCCAAACAATCCATCATAAAAGGGGTCAACCCTTTCGATATAACTCCTTATATTTAAAAGTGGCGCTGAAGGGCTTTCGTTTTTTGTATATAATGAGGAGACAAAGAGAAGTTCGCCAATTTTGTTAATTCTCCTGTTTGCCATTCCAGCCCACGTCCTTAAAAACTAGTATAACTTATGCGGGAAGATCATTTATGAACCAGGAACAGGTTGCGATTTTTTCAATTCTTGCCGGTATCCTTGCTCTGTTCGCGTGGGGAAGGATCCGTTATGACGTGGTCGCTTTCATGGGACTTATCCTGTGCGTTTTTTTTCACCTGGTTCCTGCTCAAAATGCCTTTTCCGGTTTTTCCCATCCAGCGACGATCACCGTTGCAGTGGTACTTATCCTCAGTCGGGGTCTGGCCAATTCCGGCGCGGTGGACTTGGTCGTGAAATATGTGATGTTCACTGTCAAGCGAGTTTCTCTTCATGTGGCTGTGCTTTCCGGGGTCTCGGCGTTATTTTCCATGGTGATGAATAATGTCGGCGCTTTGGCCCTCTTGATGCCGGTAGGGATTGAATCTTCCAAGAAAGCCAAACGATCCCCTGCAGTGATTCTGATGCCGATGTCCTTTGCATCCATCCTGGGTGGTCTTGTTACTCTCATTGGAACCCCGCCTAACATCATCATCGCCAACTTTCGCGCGGATGTGAAAGGAGAGCCCTTTACAATGTTCGATTTCTCGCCCGTGGGCGGGGTGGTGGCGATCGCGGGAGTGGCCTTCATCGCATTGGCAGGCTGGAGGATGATTCCCAAAAAACGGAGGGCACGAATCGCCGAGGAGGAATTGATCACCATTGATGATTATATTACCGAAATTCGCGTACCAAAAGATTCAAAATTGATCGGCGTTCCAATGCGGGAACTCGACCAACAGGCGGAAAAGCTGGATGTCGAGATCGTGGGGCTGGTACGGGGAAAACGCCGTATCCTGGCCGCGCTTCGTCATGAAGAAATTAACAGCGGAGATATCCTGATTGTCGAAGCCGGACCCCAGGAACTTGACAAGTTCGTGAGCGAGACCAAACTCGAGTTGGTGACGGGGGACAAAGGGAAAGCTTCCCTCTTGCGCTCAGAAGATACCACAACAATGGAAGCCGTTGTGCAGTCGCGTTCACGAATGGAGGGGCAAACATTTACCTCGCTTCGACTCAAGAACCGTTATGGTATTCATCTGCTCGGAGTATCCCGCCAGGGGACACCGATCCACAGACGTCTTCCCCAAGTGCGGTTTCGTGGCGGTGACGTCTTGCTACTTCAAGGCGATTCCGAAAGTCTTGCCGAGTTGGTCTCGTCATTGGGCTGTCTCCCGTTGGCCACACGCAGGCTCAATTTGGGAACCGGAAAAAAGGCTGGGCTTGCGGTAGGTATTTTTGCAGTGGCCATCGTTGCCGCGACGATGGGGTTGGCCTCACTTCCGATTGCCCTTTCCGCCGCCGCCATTGCAATGGTGATCTTCAATATCGTTCCAGTCCGTGATGTTTACCGTGAGATCGACTGGCCCGTCGTCGTTCTGCTGGGAGCAATGATTCCAATAGGCGGGGCTCTGGAATCTACCGGAGGGACGGAACGGATCGCCGAAGCGATTCTGGGCCTGGGTGCAAACCTGGCTCCCGCCCTCATCCTGGCCCTGATTTTGATCGTTACCATGACCTTGTCGGACGTGATGAACAACGCGGCAACCGCCGTGGTGATGTCTCCGGTAGCAGTCAGCATTGCCGGACAACTCGGTGTCAACATCGATCCGTTCCTCATGGCCGTCGCCGTGGGGGCTTCGTGCGCCTTTCTCACCCCCATTGGACATCAGAACAACACATTGATTATGGGCCCAGCAGGATACAAGTTCGGCGATTACTGGCGCATGGGATTGCCGCTGGAAATTTTGATTACAGTCCTTGCCGTTCCCATGATCCTCGTTGTCTGGCCTCTCTGAATTTTTCGAGTCCTATTTATATACGCATCAAAACATTGCCAGGTTGTAGATTTTTTATAGTTCAAATTTCCCAACAAATGGATGCAGGTCAAAAACTAGCAACAAGCATTTTGCCTTTTTCTAATTTAACTCCTTTTCACAGCCAATCCCGACCTAGATGGGTTGTCCATAATCCACGAGTACTTATCTCCTTTTTCATAAATCAAGTATAGCGCGCAAAATAATACTGAATCAAGAATAGAAAAAATGCGTTACTTTAAGCCCCTAATTTAATCCTTAAAAAAAATTAATTTTTTCAGTGGGGTTGGGGATGCCAACCTAATTTTCAAGCCCTATATTTATACTATCTACATGGAGGTGAACCATGGATAAATTTGAATCGCAAATAGTTGAATATGTCGCTGACCTGGAATATAAGGATCTAACCCGAGATGCCATAGAAGCTGCGAAAGAAAGGCTTCTGGATAGTTTAGCGGTTGCTAATGCGTCGTACCCTACCAAACCGGTAACGGCTATGAGAAATTTTGCTATGGCCTCTTCCTCCCTCTGTGGAGCCACGCTGTTGGGAACCTCCCACAAGGCGCCGGTGGATCATGCTGCCGTTACCTGGGAACCATGATTCGGGCTCTCGATTGGAATGACACTTATCTAAATCTTGAACCGGGTCATCCCAGTGACAATATTTCTGCCACCCTTACTGTTGCCGAATCAGAAAATAAATCGGGTCAGGATTTTATCCTCTCCACCATCCTGGCTTATGAACTGCATTGCCGTCTCTGCGATGCTGCCGGGATTCGAAAGAAAGGCTGGGATCATGTGACTTATGGTTCCATATCCAGCACCGGGGCAGCGGCAAAATTGATGGGGTTTTCAAAAAACCAAATCCGGGACGCGCTGGCTATTGCCATGACCACCGGTAATTTTTTGCGGCAAACCCGCATCGGAACCATTTCCAAATGGAAAGCCGCCGCTTTTGCTCAAGCCTCGCAAAATGCCATCCATGCCTGCCTTTATGTAAAACATGGATTTACCGGTCCCAGTGATATTTTTGAAGGCCAACATGGATTCATCAACCAAATTACCAGGGGTGAATTTAATCTGGCGCCTTTTTTTGGCGGACAGGAAAAAAGTGAATTTAAAATTCTTGACACTTATATCAAATATTTTCCAGCCGAATATCACGCTCAAAGCGCCATTTGGGCCGCACTGGATTTAAGAAAACAATTGGGCGAAGAAAATCTTCAAAAAATTGCAGAAATTCATGTTGAAACCAGTTTTCACTCCTACGAAATCATTGGCAAGGAAGCAGATAAGTGGGCTCCCGAAACCAAGGAAACGGCAGACCATAGCTTGCCCTACATTGTTGCGGTCTCTCTCATGGATGGAGAAATAACTGTTCAACAGTTTGACAAATCCCATCTACAGAACCCAAAACTATTGGAGCTTGTAAACAAGGTTACTGTGTCAGAGAAAAAAGAATACACCCAAATTTATGGAAAATCTTTTCCTAATAAAGTTCTTGTCCGCCTTGTTGACGGCACGGAGTATGTGTCGGAAGTAAAGGACCCGAAAGGACATCCCAATCATCCACTTACAAGAGAAGAACTGGGAAATAAGTTCAGGTCTTCTACAGCTCCTTTTTTAAATCAGGAACAGCAGGAAAAAATGATTGGAACGATTTGGAATCTTGATGAAATTCGGAATATTGGAGAACTCATGCAAATGGGTGTGGTGTATGAATATGCCTAGCCGAAACCTGAGAAAGATGCTCAATACCGGGGAGACCCTGGTTATGCCGGGTGCCTACAACGCATTTGTTGCAAAACAAATGGCTCAAATCGCGGTTTTTCGGGAATCTATATTTCAGGGGCAGGCTTGGCAAACAGCACGGGCTTACCTGACAACGGAACACTCAGTATGGAGGACTTTCTATACGCGGGCCGCTGGATTTCTAAAGCGGTGGACATCCCTATCATTTGCGATGCAGACACCGGCTTTGACGATATTGAAAAAACAGTCAGCAATTACATTGAGGCCGGATTCTCAGGATTGCATATTGAAGATCAGGTTTTTCCTAAACGCTGCGGACATCTCTCAGGTAAAGAGGTTATCGGCAGGGAGGAAATGGGAGCCAAAATCAAAATTGCCTGCGCTGTCCGTGACAAGCTCAACCCTGATTTTATCATCATCGGACGAACGGATGCGCGTGGGGCAAAGAACATTGATGAAAAAAATCAATTTAAAGAAAGCATCTCACGAGGAGCCTTTTACCTTCAGGAAGGGGCGGATATGGTCTTTCCCGAATCGCTGCAAAACCAGGGGGAGTTTGCCGTTTACAGGAAACAGGTCCCGGGATTTCTGATGGCCAATATGACCGAATTTGGGAAAACTCCTTTCATCAAGATCAAGGAATTTGAAGAAATGCATTACAACCTGGTTATTTTTCCGGTCTCTTTATTTCGTTACCACGCCGGTCAAACCAGAGGGTTTCTTTCAAGGTTAAGAGAGCTTGGCAGCCAGGAAGAACTTGTGCCAGACATGATGAATCGATCTGAAATAAATACATTTTTGAATTATGAGCCAGAATCTTGAAGCAATTAATACATTGGACACGGGTTTGGATGGAATTCCCGTATGTACTTCTGACCTTTCTCTAACCCGGTTGGATGAGGATGGGTTACCCATTTTACTGTACAAAGGATATAGCATTTATGATTTGGTAAAGGGTTCCTTTGAGGAAAGTGTCTACCTGCTCCTTGAAGGAGAACTTCCAAACCCGAGACAACTCCAATCCTTTTGCCAGGAACTGGCCCGCCACAGTCTTTTGGAAGAACCCATCCTGCATCATTTAAAGACCTACCCCAAGGGTGTGCATAGAATGGATTTTCTCATGACAACACTTTCTTTTGCGCGTATGTTTGACGAAGACTACGGCAATGCAACGTGGCAGATGCCAAAAAATGATGAAAGACTGGCAAATCTTGTTCTTAGCGCAGGGGTTTATTTGGGAGCAAAAATTCCTGCGATCATCGCCAGCGGGGATCGCATCCAAAAAGGGGCAGAGCCAATTCCGCCTGACCCTTCTCTTGGTTACGCTGCCAATTTTTTACTTATGCTGGGCATTACACCGGAGGAGGGTTTGGTAAATGCCCTGAATATTATCTTAATTCTTTATCTTGATCATACCATCAACTGTTCAACCTTCACCTCTATGGTGGTCGAATCTTCCATGACCGATCCTTATGGACCCCTGATTGCTGCAGGGACTTCCCTAAAAGGCGTCCGACATGGAGGCGCGAATGAAATCGCCGCCAAAATGTTTGATGAAATAGAAAAACCCGAAAATGCAAAAAAATAACTTTAAAATTGTAGAGTTAGATAAAAAAAGGAATAGAGGGAGCCAATATGAAAAGTGTAATTTTTTGGTTGTTGGAAAGTAGTGAGAGGAAGCATTTTGCTCAACGTTTTGTTAATTCGCTAATCATTGGCCTAATTGTTCTTAATAGTTTTGCTGTGGCTTTGGCTACGGTTGAATCGTATAAAGTTATTTATGGAGATATTTTTGATATATTTGAAACATTTTCCGTTGTAATTTTTACTTTGGAATATATTTTAAGACTCTGGGTTTGCACTGAAAAGGAAGAAAAAATTTATAAGCATCCAATGACGGGCCGATTGCGATATATTCTGACACCTTTCGCGATTATTGATCTGGTTGCTATTTTGCCTTATTATTTAGGTGCCTTTGTAGAAATTGATTTAAGATTCATGCGAGCATTTCGGCTGATCCGGATATTCCGATTTGCTAGCAGTTCTAATACATTGCAAGCTCTGGGTAATGTGTTTAAAAAGGAATCGAGGACTTTATTAGCGGCCTTACTTGTAATGATTATTGTTTTATTTACAGCATCAACCATAATGTATTATTTGGAAAAAGATATTCAGCCAGATAAATTTGGAAGTATACCCGAGGCAATGTGGTGGGGAGTCGCGGCTTTGACTACAGTGGGATTTGGCGATTCAGTCCCAATAAGTGTTCAGGGAAAATTTTTTGCAGGGCTAATAATGATTTTAGGTATCGTAATTTATGCGCTCCCGGCCGGTGTATTTGCTTCGGCTTTTGTAAGAGAGTTAAGAAGCAAAAGTTTTTTTGATACATGGAATCTTGTGGCCAAAGTTCCAATTTTAAAGAATTTGGATGCCTCTGCCATTGGAAAAATTGTAGAAATCCTTGAGCCTTACGAAGTTAAGGTACATCAGGTAATTGACACAACCAAAGGCATGTATTTTATTATTTCTGGTGTAGTTGAAATAACAAGAGGTGATGAATCCAAGAAGCTTTCAGAAGGCGGATTTTTTGGTGAAATGGAAACGTTATTTGGAGGAAAAAGAAATGTTATTGCTAAGGCGACAACGCCTGTGGAATTTTTAATTTTAAGGCCCAAATATTTTGGGGAGTTTTTGGAGGCTCACTCAGGAATAAGGGAAGTTATTAAGAAAGAGGTCGAAAACCGTTCTAAGGCATAGTTGGCAGGCGTGTTAAAAAAACTGATTCAACTGCGTGTTAAATACGATTCCGGCATTCTTTCTCCAATAATAATTTCTTTTACTGCATCAGAAGGAAAAGAAAATAATTCTGAAGTATCTCCAGGGCTTTTTGAACGAATCAGAAGCCGTTTCTCCTGTTCATATTTTCATTGGACTGGCTTGGCAGCAAATGCTTTCCAACAGATTTCGGTCATATGCTGGAAAGGGGTTTTTGCGGCACCCTCATAATCGTCGCGGTACGCCGCATCGCTATCATCGATCCATGAAAAATATCGTCAAGCTTCAGAACTACTACTTTCCCTGGGAACTGGAACAGGAAATCTCAAGGTTCGTAGAATATTACAACAACCATCGATACCACGAATCTTTAAACAACGTGACTCCTGCTGATGTTTACTTTGGCCGAAACCGTGAAATCTTAACCAAAAGGGATCATATAAAAAGAAAAACCCTGGCATTGAGGAAAAAACAAAACCTCAAAACCAGGGTCGCTTAACTATACTTGAAAATTATTTATCTAAGGGCTATAAACAAAATGTATCTCTAGCTGAAATCAACCTTTGGACCAGATTCGTCTGAAGACCTACACAACCAATAATTTTGCCCCTTTTATTTACAGCCCCTAACAAAACCTCCTTTAGTCCCAATCGCCCATACTTCGATTAACTGTCTGTAAATTTTTAAATGGGTAGACCCGTTGACCTGCCCCCCAAAAACTGATCCATTTGCTATGTTAGGATTTGGGTCAAAAATCTGATGATTAGGGGGGAGTAAAATGGCTAGAAAAAGATATTCAGCAGAGCAGATTATCGGTTATTTACGTGAGGCGGAGGTTTTATTGGCCAAAGGTAGCACGATTGGTCAGGTCTGTCGGAAGATAGGTGTTACAGAGCAAACGTATTATCGTTGGCGACGAGATTATGGAAGTTTGAGCGTGGATCAAGCCAAACGATTGAAGGAAGTGGAAAAGGAAAATACTCGATTGAAGAAGTTGGTGGCCGAGCTGTCTTTGGATAAGTCTATATTGAAAGAGGTTGCAGAGGGAAAGTATTAAGCCCGACAAAAAAGCGGCGAGCCGTGTTTCATGTGATGGAGCAGTTGCATGTTCCAGAGCGTAAGGTTTGTCGGGCATTGAATCAGCCCCGTTCCACTCAGCGTTATCGCCCCAAGATAAGAGCTAGTGAAGAGCGGTTGGTAGAACAGATGACTGATCTGGCAACAAAATATGGTCGTTACGGATACCGAAGGATAACGGCTTTGTTGCAGAGAGACGGTTGGGAAGTAAATCATAAACGAGTGGAACGTCTTTGGCGAAGGGAAGGATTAAAGGTCCCCCAAAAACAGCCCAAGAGAAAACGGTTGTGGCTGAATGACGGTTCTTGTATTCGTTTGAGGCCTCTGTTCAAAGACCATGTCTGGAGCTATGACTTTGTGGCTACCCGGACAGAAGAGGGTCTGTCATTACGAATACTGACACTGATTGATGAATATACGAAGGAATGCCTGATTCTTAAAGCAGCCCGTCGATTACGATCACAGGATGTATTGGAACAACTCGGTTACCTGTTTATTTATCGAGGGTTGCCCGGGTACA
>CATMOP010000062.1 GCA_950072225.1 uncultured Nitrospina sp. | reverse complement strand
ATTCTTTACCTACGATTTTCAAACTTATGGAGGCAGTTAAAAAATTAAAATCGGAGGGCGTGAAATCTCAGGCCAATCCTTTTGAGCAATTTAAAATGGGCCGGACCGGCCCTATTGTCGAACCTGCTTAATATAAAAGTTGGAAAATTGTAGGTAAAGAATTTTTTAACCATTTTGAAACACTCTTTAACGGGAGTAAATTTATGAATAAACAAGTGGAGCTTAAGAATAAGAAAGTCATAGCTTCGTCCCATGTACAACTCGGTCAGAAAAATAGGATGAATCAGACTTATACGGATGTTAACGATATATTCTATAATTCTGAACTAGCCCCTAATTTCCTGACCGGTAGTGAAGTCATTCGCGAAGCCATCAAACGATCCAGCGTTGGAACTTCTGTAGCCTACCCCATCACTCCCCAGAGTGAAGCGGCGGCTTTGATCGGCGAAATCTACGCAGAGGGTTATCTGGATGAATACTTTCGCGGTGAAAGCGAATTTGCGGTTATGGGGCAATGTGCGGGTGCTGCCTTTGGCGGACACCGGGTTTTCACCACTACCGCTGGTCCGGGTACTTTGCGGGCTATGGAAAACTTTCCCATGTGGGCGGGCTCCAGACTACCAATTCAAGTATGTGTGACCTGCCGGGGAGTCAACTCTCCTCTGAGCATTCAGCCCGATACGTTGGAAATGTATTACCTGCTTGAGACGGGAATGCTGGTCTGGCATGCTGAAACGGCGCAAGACCTTTTTGATTTTATATTGAAAGGTTTTATCGTTGCAGAACAACCGGATGTGCATATCCCGATTGCGGTATGCTGTGACGGTTTTTTCGTGACCCACACCAAGGATACGGTAAACATGCCTCCATTGGATCTGACCCTGCCTCCTTATGATCCATACAAGGCCCCGGTACCGTGCATGGATATGGAAGTCGCTCCGATCCGCATGATGCGCGACCCGTTTGTCATGAAATCCAATTACATCAGTTATGCTACCCATGCTTCCTGGCAACAGGAAATCAGGGCAGCGTGTGAGCGTTCCCGCAAGCACACCATTCCTCTTCTGGATGGTTTGATTGACGAGGAAAACACGGACCGGGAGATTCTGATTGTGGCCTCGGGAACTGCCGTATCGCAGAGCCGGGAAGCCATCCGGCTTCTTGATGAAGACGGCATTAAGGTGGGGCTGGTTAAAATTAAAACCATTCGTCCGTTCCCTTCTGAAGAAATTAAGCGGGTTACCAAAAACGCGAAACATATTATTGTTCCGGAATTTAATGTGACCGGCTGGCTGGCTCGTGAAATCAAGGCTATCATCCCGGATAACGAAAGGGTTTTAGTGGGACCGCATGTTTGTGGTGGCATGACCTTGCCTTCTGAGGTTATTGTGGAACAGATCAAAATTCATTTGGGTATGGAAACTGAGAAACTCAGGATGTAGCGGTATTTAGTCCGAACTAATTTTATAAAGTTATCTTTCCCAAATCGGGAAATTAATTTAAGGGGAATTTATGAGCAAGGAAAAGATCGTTATGTGTGAAGATTTGGCAGATATCATGCCGCCGGAGTATCAGGAGTTGGTTGCAACGGCAACTTTTGGTAAGCAGGATCGTGGCTGGAAGGACATTGGCACCTCCAAAGAATTGATCGAGCAACATTCTTTGTGTGCGGGTTGTCCTGAGTCCATCGCTTTCCGTTATATTCTGGCCAGTTTACCGGCTCCGGAAGACACGGTATTTGTCGGTTCTACTGGTTGTACCAGTCTGGTATTCCCGCATGTTGCAGTGCATAATATCCACTCTTTATTTGGCAACCAGAATGCCATTGCCTCGGGCTTGAAGCGGGCTTTGGCTGCCCGTTTCCCTGACCGGGAAAAGGATGTCGTGGTTCTGGCCGGGGATGGAGCAACCGTGGATATCGGCTTGGACATGACCATGCAGTCCTGGTTCCGTCTGGAAAAGTTCACCACCATTTGTTTTGACAATGAACTTTATGCCAACACGGGTGGTCAGGAAAGTGGCCTGATGCAGAAAGGCTTTGTCGCCAAGATGGCTCCGAAAGGCAAGACCTTTGAAAAGGTGAAACTGGCGGAAATTGCGCGGGAAGCGGGCTGTGCTTATGTGGCTGTTTTAACAGTCAGCAAACCCAACCGGGTGGAGCAGGTGATTAAAAATGCTATTTTTGTAGCGCGGGAAATAGGCCCCACGTTTGTCCAGCTTTATACGCCTTGTATTCTTGAGATCGGCAAGCAGAGCATGGAAGGTTTGGATGAAATGAAAGATTCCGAAACCATTGGTGGTCGGTTCGTTCAGAAGGAGTACATTACCGAGGAAGCCCAGAAGCTTCTGGATGTCATTAAAGAAGAAACCAAGGCTAGAAAAAAAGCGGCTAAAGCAGCTAAAAAGCCGGTAAACGCTTAAGAAATAGGAGTGTTAATATTATGGCAAGGATGAATATCCGGATTTCGGGTTTGGGAGGGCAGGGGGCAGTTACAGCCGCGCATCTTTTGGCTATGGCTGCCAATCGAGATGGCAAGTTTTCCATTTCGAATCCTTTTTTTGGCGCAGAAAAACGCATGGCACCCGCCGAAAGCTATTGCAGAGTAGGAACTGAGCGTATCTATGACCGGGGTGAACTGGTATTCCCAGATGTCATCATGGTATTTCACGCTCAGGTTATTACCATGCAGAAAAGTTATACGGCTCCCTTTTATTCTGGGATCAAGGAAAATGGTCTGGTCATTATTAATACTCCAGCGGATCTCCTTAACGATGACGATCGTAAAACGCTGGGAGACCTCAATGTTAAGGTATTTAATCATGACGCAACTAAGCTTGCCCTTGATATTGGTAAAACGGAGCTCTCTACCAACATGGCAATGATTGGTGCTTGTGCTGGGGTGACGAAAATCGTTAGCTTGAAATCTTTGGAAGGCGCTCTTCAAGAACGCTTTGGAAAGAAGTTCGTTGCTTCTGGTGGTACCGCCTCACTGGATGAAGCCATTAAGAAGAAATATAAGAAAAAGAATGATCTTATCAAGGCTAATATGGATTGTATTACCGAATCTTATAGCTTGGCCAGTGCTTGGGCAGAGAAGCAGGATGACTTACAGTTAGTGGAAGTCTGATAGATTTAAGATGAAATCAGTCGGTTGTGTGTTTTAACCTTTTTTAATTAGGAGAGTTTTTAAGTGTATAACGTGGCCTGGGTTGATAACGACAAATGTATTGCGGAAAAAGGTTGCCGACTGTGCATCATGTATTGTCCAGAAGCAGATACCATTATGCTGGATGAGGCTACAAAAAAGGCTATAGTGATTGAACCCCGTTGCAAGGGTTGTGATCTTTGCTTGGTTGTTTGCAGTACGCATAATGCAATTACCATGTATCCTGTGGACGTGATAACGGGTAAGGTTATTAAGGGTGGTAAACAAGCCGAAGTTGCAGCCTTGGGCCAGGCCTACTCCAGCTAAACACCCGAAACTGTATTGGACCCATGGCCCCCGGGTCATGGGTTTTTTTTTGCCTGTTTGAGACGTGATATTTTTAGAACCGGGGCTAACTTCCTTCATCTAAACAATCAAAGTATTAATTTTAATGCAACCCAGCTGAGGAACAAACGAATGGTTGATACTTTTCAGAAAGAAGTTCAGTGTACTCTCTGCCCGGAGACTTTTGAGCCTGTCATTGAACCTGAGGAAGGGGACAATACCTATCTGATTCATTGCTCCTCATGCGTTCAATGTATATCGGTGGCTGGCACTAACCCGGTGCGGATTGCCTTGCGTGAGGCATTGGGAGTAAAAGGGGAGGCCCTGGCCCTGGCTTTTCAAAGTGTACTGGCACCCTGTTCGTGCGGGGGAGAATTCAACCATGACGCCGGCCAGCGCTGCCCCAAATGCCTCTATAAAATCGAAAGGGAAACCCGGAAGGTCAGTAAGCACCCGGATAAGGAAGCGGACTTTGAGTGTCCCTGGAACTTGGAGGAGTTGAAAAAGTCGGAAGCAAAGTTTTTCGAATATATTTTCCAAAAGGTGGAGTCTAAAGAGGAAAACCTGAAGCAGTTGATCGAAAAATTCGAGTCGGGCCAGATGGACGCGGAAACCTATATGGAAGGGCTGGATTCCCTGCGATTCAGAGAGTCGACTCAGGTCTCCGTCATCCAGGCCTGGGCGATGATTCTCGGATCAGAGTTGGCTTTCCGCGCCGCTGAAGAACATGGCCTGGTTGAACGTTATGGTTCGAGAATTCTGGTCAGCATTGCCAGCGCAATGGAAATAAGTGAAGGCAAAGCCGTTCTTTCCACGTTAGCCGCAGAAATAAAAAACTGGGATGGCCCCATCGAAAGGGAACTGCACACCTTCATAGCCAAAATCGGTGGCGGCTTCTAACCGGCGAACTGCCGGTGGCAATGAGCAACCACTAGGCGGGTGGCGGTTGATATTTTTCCTCAGCTTTTACCCTTGCTACCCCTGCGGGGCACGAAAGTTAAGGTAAAATACCACGGGGCATGAGGACTAATGAAGAGGACATCACGCGTGCCCCGGAGAGGTAATGCTTTAATAATTCCCCCTGACAAGGGGGATAAAGGGGGTTGCTCTCTTACCCGATATAGCGCCGGATCACCTGTTCCACAGATGAAAGGTAGGAGCCACCAAAGAGATTCAGGTGGTTTAGAAGATGGTACAGGTTATACAGGTCTTTTCTCTCCTTATATCCTGGATTCAGCGGAAAAGCTTCGCGATAAGCATCGTAAAAATTTTGCGGCAGTCTGCCAAAGAGTTCGGTCATGGCCAGGTCGGCCTCGCGCAAGCCAAAATAAACCGCCGGATCAAAGATACAAGGGACTTGGTCCCGGTCAGGAAAATAATTTCCCGACCATAGGTCACCATGTATTAAGGCTGGTTTTTCTTCTGAAATATCGAGATAGTTCTCAATCCGATCACATAGTTTACTGAGGTTTTTATCGGTAGCAAGTGGAAGCTTGCCGGATTTGCGGGCAAGTTCCTGCTGGGTCCGCAACCGCTGGTCGCGGAAAAAATGGATGCCATTGGTTTCCTGGGCATTTTTCTGCGGAGTACTGCCGATATAATTGTCATGGTCCAGACCGAAGCTGTTATCAGTAATCCGGTGAAGCTCGGCCAGCGACCGGGCAAAGCAGGCTGGAAAGTCATGCCCGGGAGAAGCCTCCTCAACATATTCCAGAATTAGAAAAGAGGGTTTTGCCGAATCCTGCAAAGCCAGAGGTTTTGGGATTCTTGGCCCTTTTTCCGCTTGCGCGAGAAGTTTAAGGCCTTTGCCTTCCACAGCGAAGAAATCTGCGTGGGGAGGGTGGGAGTTAAACTTCAGAAAAACCCGCTCCCCATTGGTCAATTGCAGAACGGAAGTCTGGTTGATACACCCTCCTCCTGTTTGGGACGAGAACTGCACTTCCACCTTCTCGCCAAAAACGGGTTGCAGGAGAATGCTGATTTCTTCATTCATGCTTTTTTTGCAAGCTTCTTTTTCAATTGTTGCAGAACTTTTGGGCAGGTTCGCTCAACCATCTGGAATACCGTTTCAAAACCTTTGCCGCCGCCGTAATAGGGATCGGGTACTTCGAGATCACCGTTGTTTTCCGGGTCAAAAGAACGAAACAAAAACAATTTGTCATGCAGTTCCGCTGCAGGTCGCATTTGTTGCAGGGTGCTCAGATTGGTGTGGTCCATAGCCAGCACCAGATCCATCCGTTTGAAATCGGAGGCCTGAAACTGACGCGCACGACTATGGAGATGAATGCCGTGCTTACGTGCGGTTTCTTGCATTCGAGGATCGGGTGGACTTCCCACATGCCAGTTGCCGACTCCGGCGGAGCTTATAATAACGCGGTCCTGCAGTCCTTCTTGTTTGACGAGGGCTTCAAAAACTCCTTGGGCAAGCGGGGAACGGCAAATATTTCCGAGACATACAAAACAGACTTCAACAGTTGAGTTCATTTATTGATTTACCGGGCGATTGCGTTTAAGATATGCTCCTTTACAAAAATATTTTTACCATAATATAGAATTTTTCTTCATGCATTCAACCACAAGTTTGGTCCACGACCCATTATACGGGGAAACTGATCTTTGATACCACGATACACATTGCCTGAAATGGCGGCCATTTGGGAGCCGGAAAACAAATTTAAAATCTGGTTAAAAATAGAAATCCTGGCTTGTGAGGCCTTGGCAAAAAAAAGGGAAATCCCCAAATCCGCGTTGAAAGACATTCAAACCAAGTCCCGGTTTAATGTGGAACGCATTGACGAAATTGAGCGGGAAGTCAAACACGATGTGATCGCGTTTTTGACCTGCGTTGCAGAACATGTTGGAGAATCGGCGCGGTACATGCATATGGGAATGACTTCTTCCGATGTTCTGGATACCGCTTTAGCGGTGCAGTTGAAACAATCTTCAAGCCTGATTTTGAAAGAGCTTTCAGTTTTTAAGCATGTATTGGAAAGGCAAGCGAAGAAATACAAACTCACCCCTATCATTGGCCGGTCGCATGGTATTCATGCCGAGCCTTTGACCTTTGGATTGAAAGTTGCCAATTGGTATGAAGAAATCAAACGCAATATTGACCGGCTCAAACGGGCTCGGCAAGGCATTGCTTATGGCCAGATCTCTGGTGCAGTTGGCACCTTCGCCAGTATCGACCCGGACGTTGAAGAATACGTCTGTTCCAAGCTGGGCTTGAAATCGGCTCCGGTTTCCAGCCAGGTGATTCAGCGCGACCGTCATGCGGAGTTCTTTGCAACCCTTGCCATTCTTGCCGGGACCATTGACAAAATTGCCACTGAAATCCGCCACTTGCAGAGGACGGAAGTGCTGGAAGTGGAGGAATTTTTTGCCAGCGGACAAAAAGGTTCATCGGCGATGCCGCACAAGCGCAATCCGGTGGTTTCCGAGCAGATGTGTGGCCTTGCCCGGGTGGTTCGGGCAAACGCCTTTGCGGCCATGGAGAATATGCCGCTCTGGCATGAACGCGATATCAGTCATTCTTCCGTAGAGCGGGTGATTGGGCCGGACAGCACAATTTTGATTCATTACATGTTGAAGAAAATGACGTCGATGATGGATCGGCTGATAGTTTATCCTGAAAATATGATGCGTAATCTGGAAAAAACAGGGGGCCTGATTTTTTCGCAAAGCGTCCTGCTCGCCCTGGTGCGAAAGGGCATTACCCGGGAAGAAGCCTATAAGCTGGTACAGAAAAACGCGATGCAAAGCTGGGACCAGGGAAAAGACTTTTTAACACTATTGAAAAAAGACAAAGGAATCCGAAAACTCTTATCCGCCGGAGAGATTGATCAGGCTTTTAAAATAAAAACGCAATTTAGAAACATAGACCGAATTTTTAAAAGGGTCTTTAAAAAATAAGAGAAAAATATGGAACGTCTAGAAAAGATCTATGAAGGCAAAGCCAAAATTATTTACAACACTTCCGATCCTGATTTGGTGATTCAGTATTTCAAGGATGATGCTTCAGCTTTCAACGGAGTGAAAAAAGGAACCATTGTTGATAAAGGTGTGATGAACAACCATATTTCAAGCCGGATTTTCCAATATCTGGAAAGTGAAGGAGTCGAAACCCATTTTGTTGAAACTCTCAATGACCGGGAAATGCTGGTGAAAAAGCTGGATATCATTCCTGTAGAAGTGGTGTTACGCAATGTTGCCGCCGGGAGCCTGACCAAAAGGCTTGGCATAGAAGAGGGGGCAGTATTACCCAATCCGATTCTAGAGTTTTTTTACAAGAGCGATCCATTGGGGGATCCGATGATCAACGAGTGCCATATTGAAACTTTTGGCTGGGCGACAAAGCAGGAAATGAAAACCTTGACATCTCAGGGTTTGAAAATCAACAGCCTCTTGATTGAATTCTTTAAAGCCCGGAACATTCGACTGGCGGATTTCAAGTTGGAATTTGGTCGGCATAAGGGCGTGGTTCTTCTGGGGGATGAGATCAGTCCGGATGGATGCCGCTTGTGGCATTGGGAAACCAATGAGAAAATGGATAAAGACCGATTCCGGTTTAACCTGGGCAATGTTGAGGAAAAATACCAGGAAGTCTATGACTTGATTTGTTCTACTGGGCGTGGGGCCAATGAGCAATAGCTTTCTCTGGCAAGAAAAAAGTTGTCTCGGCTTAAACGAGTTCTTGCCCATTACATTCCTTTAGTTGATTCCTTTTCCCTGTCCGTGCACCAGGAAAGCCAGGATATACAGAACCAAAGCCAATAGGTAAAGGTTTTTAGTTCCCAGCGCCATGGAGCTGTATTCCAGCAATCCCCCGCAAATGGCCCCCATCAGGTTATAACCCAGAGAGGTCGTGGGCTCCTGTTGGTTTTCAAAAATCTGCGAAAATAACATTCCCGCAAAAAACAGCGGTACTGCCGTGACCAAGGCGCCTGCAATCCATTGCCCCGCTAATGGCAGGGCTAGAAGTGAATGGGTGGGAATGGCGTAGCTGATTCCGATGCAGATGAACAAACCGAAAAAAATATTGGTTTTATCAAACGGCCCTTTGTGGAGGATAAATAGATTAGCACTGAAAATTAACATCAGGATGGCCGCGAACACCAGTACGTTGACTTGCCAGGTCGAGCCAAACAATAAAGACATTTCGGTGACGCTTTTGGTTTCCAGCAATAGAAAGCTCGCCCCCAATAGAAATAAAGTCCAGTCGGGACTTTTAATGTTTTTTCTTCCTGCCGCGAAAATGATCGAAATTACGGAAATTAAAAATATAATGCCACCGGCTTGAAGATAGTGGTTTGGAATGCCTGAGCGATCTAGATATAGGTAAGGCCAGTCATCAGTAGGAGGCGAGACGAGATCCGTGATGATCTTGTCCTTATTTTTTAATTCTGCAAAGAAATAACCAAAGTCATTAAAACCTTCAGCCTTTGACCCGGCGACCAGGGTGAAATTAAAATGCCTACGTTCTTTTTCAAAGTGGAT
>CATMOP010000061.1 GCA_950072225.1 uncultured Nitrospina sp. | reverse complement strand
ACTCGGAGATTTCTAAAATTAATCGATCTGCGGGACTCCAGCCAGTACCCGTATCTCTTGAAGTTTTTGATGTTATCGACCGGGCTCTCTATTGGGCCAAACAAACTGATGGTGCCCTGGATATAAGCCTGGAACCAGTTCAGGAGCTTTGGGATTTTGATGGCGACCATCCTTCCCTGCCCGATAAAAATGTCCTTGAACAGGCATTGTCCAAAGTGGATTACAGAAAAATCCGGCTAGAAAATCAGACTGTATTTTTGACAGAAGAGGGAATGGCTCTTCATCTCGGCGCAATCGCAAAAGGATACGCCGTAGACCGGGCAATAAATATATTGAAGGAATCAAATATCCATCATGCTCTCGTCAATGCGGGGGGCGACCTAAAAACACTGGGCAGGAAACCCGATCAAACAGCGTGGAAAATCGGCCTTCAACATCCCAGAAAACCCGAATCGCTCCTGGCATCTTTTTCTCTTTCAGGAAAAGCCGCCGCCACTTCCGGTGACTACCAGAAATATTTCGACCATGAAGGAACCCGATATCACCACATCCTGAATCCAAAAACAGGATATCCGGTCCCCGGTGTGATGTCTGCGATGGTGGTTGCCGAAACTGTCATGGATGCGGATGCCCTTTCCACAGCCCTGTTCGTCATGGGCGCAAAAAGAGGGTTGGCTTTCATCAACTCCTTGAATGATACTGAAGGAATCCTCGTGGACCAAGACAAGACCCCTTACCTGTCCCAAGGAATGGAGGATTTAGCGGGTTTTTCTCTTGAAAGTTTCAAAGAGAACTTCAGCCATTAAACCATGTCCGATTTCATTCGGGTGGCAACGATCCGGAAATAAAAAGACCAGCATGGGGTTGGCTTCCATTCCCTCCCCATAAGCCTCGAAATAGGTCACAAACTGGTCAGGAAACCGGTCGTGAACGGTAGGCAAAAAAGGCTCCAGTGATGAAGGAAAATTAAAAAAATGGATTTTTTTATTCCCGGCTATTTTCCTCGCTGTATCCTGGTATTCAGCAAAATTGCAAACACTGACCAATACAGGTTTCGCCCCCTTTTCCCTGACAGCCTCCACCAAGGCCTCAAGGTTTTCGCGGTATTGCGTTAAAGGAACCCGTGAACCTTCCTTGTATTCAAGGCCAGATTCAGGCAAACGCCATGTCCTCATCCATCTAAAGAATAAAATTTGTCTAAAGTTCCAGTTGATTTTCCCCATTAGGGAGTTTCGCGATTCAAATTGCTGGCGATCTGTTTGGTGCGAAGGGAAGGAATCATTCCATCCAAAAGAAAGAATAACCCAGTCGTCATTTTTTACATCATCCAACTCCTGCCAAAGCAATTTTCCCTGGAAGGAGGAAAAACCGGGAAGGGACAGGTTCCTCAGTTTAAAAAGAACGGATAAAGAAGAGGCATTTAGTTTTCCAACCAGTAGGGAAGAATAAGTTTTTTCATAATCCACCCCCCAGCCAAAACTGCTGGAGTCTCCTAGCACATAGAGGGTTTTTGCTTCTGTTTTAACCTCACCGCTTGAAGGCGCGCGAAACCCTTTGGTGTCGGAGACAATTGTCCAGGGAGGAAGCTTGTCCACCACAAAGGCTGAGGAATAGTTCCGGACCGTGATCGAGATATTGGGTTTGAGCTTATAACCATAGCGCAAATCAGGCTTGTAGGCATAGACATCTTCATTCACAAATCCTTGTCCGGCCACAAATTGTTGGTACTTATCTAATACCACAGGATCAAGCTCTTCCATCCAGGAGGGAATTGCATAGGCTTTATATTGGAATGCCGGCTCAAATCCGGAAAACCTGAAAACCACCTCGATAAATCCGAAAAAGAAAAAGACCGTCCCGGCAGAGAACAAAAAAGACCGAATAATTTTTATTCTTTTTCGCGGGGCCACAAGGCACCTTAGAAAACTAAAATTTGGAAGGAGAGAAGCGTTTCAGTAAAAGAGAGTTTCCAACCACCGAAACAGAACTCAAAGACATTGCCACAGCGGCATAAACAGGTTTCAGGAGGACACCATAAAAAGGATACAAGAGCCCCGCCGCGATAGGAATTCCTAACACATTATAAAAGAAAGCCCAGAAAAGATTCTGCCTGATTTTCACAAGGGTTTTTCTGCTCAGTTCAATGGCCTGGGGCACAGCGCGAAGATCTGAAGTAACCAGAGTGATGTCCGATGCCTCCATCGCGACATCCGTACCGCTCCCCAAAGCAATGCCTACTGTGGACTCAGCCAAAGCGGGAGCATCATTGATTCCATCGCCCACCATTGCAACCTTGTGTCCTTGCGCAACCTGTTTTCTGATTTCGTCCCTCTTTTGTGCAGGCAGGACTCCCGCGACCACATCATCTATTTCCAGTTTCCGGGCAACTGCCTGCGCAGTTTTTCGGTTATCGCCCGTCACCATCATCACTTTTAATCCCATCATTTTGAGACGGTGAACAGTTTCCTTCGCATAGGGCTTTAATGCATCAATAGTAGTGATGATGCCTTCAACATTTCCATCGACACTTAAAATCATGGGAGTTTTTCCCTGCCCGGTCAACCTTTCCAGGTCATCCCTCAACAAGGAAAAATCAATTTTATTTTCTTCCATTAATTTCATGTTACCCAGGAAAATATTTTTACCCTCTATCTTTCCCTGCACGCCGAAACCGGGCAAAGCCTCAAAATCAGAAAGTGTTTCGGGCTTTTCGAACCTGAGGTTGCGTTTCTTCACTTCAGAAACCACAGCCTGGGCTAAAGGGTGCTCCGAATTTTTTTCCAGAGAACCGGCCAGCACCAGCAAACGGTCCGCATCCAATACAGCTCCGGGAGACAAAAGCACATCGGCCACTTCCGGTTTGCCACTGGTAAGGGTTCCCGTTTTATCAAACACAATGGTATCTAGTTTTTCAACCTGCTCCAAAGCCTCACCCCCCTTAATCAAGATACCCATTTCCGCACCCTTTCCAGTTCCGACCATGATCGCGGTGGGAGTGGCAAGGCCCAACGCGCAGGGGCAGGCAATGATCATGACTGAAATAAATGCCATCAATGCAAAAAGAAACGGCGTGGTCGGCAAAGGACCAAAAGAATCTCCAAAACCCCACCAGAATGCAAAGGCCAGAAGAGCCAGACCAATCACTACTGGCACAAAGATTCCGGCAATTTTGTCCGCCAGCCTTTGCACTGGTGCTTTCGACCCCTGCGCCTGTTTTACCAGATGAATGATTTGCGCCAACAGGGTATCTTTTCCCATGCGGGTCACCCGCATTTTAAAAAATCCGGTTTTGTTGAGGCTCGCCCCAATCACTTCATCGCCGGATTTTTTTTCTACCGGAACACTTTCACCAGTTAGCATCGATTCATCAATAGAAGATTGCCCCTCAACCAGAACCCCATCTACAGGAATTTTTTCTCCGGGCCGGACCAGGACCAAGTCCTCGATCACCAAATCTTCCACGCTGATTTCAAGCTCTTTGCCATCCCTTTCAACATGTGCGGTTTTAGGCTGAAGTCCCATCAATTTCTTGATTGCAGAAGAAGCACTATGCTTGGCACGCGCTTCCATCCAGCGCCCAAGCAGGACCAGCGTGATGATCATGACCGATGTATCGTAATAGACTTCGGAAATACCTACCCAGGCAGGGAAAAAGGTCGCGCAAATGCTGTAAAAATAGGCAGACGATGTGCCTACGGCAATAAGCGTGTTCATATCAGCATAACCGTGGCGGAATCCGTTTAACGCCCCCCGGTAAAACTGCCACCCGCAAAAAAACTGCACCGGGGTGGCCAGTACAAATAATAGATAATTCAATGCACTCAATTCGATATTGAATAACGAATTGCCCTGCATGGAGAGGAGCATGACCGCCAGGCTGATGAACCCACTGAGAATCAGCTTCTGTTTAAGCTGAGCCAGGTGTTTAAGATGACGCTCTTCATCCTCCTCTGAGGAAACACTTTCAGATTCTTCCTGTGAAGGCAAAAGACGATAACCAGCTTGTTCCAAAGCCGATCTCATGACTTTAAAATCTAGCAGAGCCGGGGTGTAATCGACTAACACCTGTTCGGTAGCCAAGTTCACCTCGGCTTCCCGGACCCCCTCCAGCGATGCAAGTTTTTTCTCGACCCGTGAAACACAGGAGGCGCAGGTCATGCCTTCTACAGGAAACAACCTGCGAAGCCCCGGAACTTTAAATCCCAGTTTTGCGATTGTCTTGGGAAACTGGCTTGCAGATATTTTTTGCGGATCAAATTCGATGGTTGCCACTTCTGCAGCAAAGTTGACATGGACGGAGCCCACTCCTTCCAGTTCACCAACCTTTTTTTCGATCCGTGCCGAACAACTGGCACAATTCATGCCCTTAACCGGAAGGGTTATATTTTCTTTATTTGTGGATTTATGATCCAGCATAGTAAACGCAGATTAAAAAATAATACTTTATCAGGATACACATATTTAGGGACCGAGTCTAACAGCACCCATCGGAAAAGATAGAGAGAGCTTCTAAGGGTAAAGACTTTAAGGGAAAAGGCTCTTTATTTACCGCTGAAAAGGGTTTTCAGGGTAACCACACCGTAGCCAATTAGAAGGAGAGCAATCAGCCCGCTGGAAAAAGAATTCTGGCTCATGGCGCTGGTGAAGACAAAAATTCCCACTCCACTTAAAACCACTCCGAGGACAAAAAAACCGAAAGAACGATAGACCTGGGTTTGGCTTTCCAAGTTGTCGCGCTTTTGCTTGAGTTGCCACCGCCAACGGAGGATATAATAGGTCTGGCGGAACCAATTGAACAATCCGCTATCTTCAATCAGGCTGGTCCGGCAGTACATGCATTGGGCATCGGTATTGCGGTTGGGGAATCCACAATTCAGGCACAATTTGGTGTCCTGGCTTTGTTTTAAAGTCGTAGGTTCTTTTTTAGGCTTATCCATCTAGCAACTCCGGGGCGGAGAACCTCCGCAGGTAATAACCAATATCTTTTACAGCTATATACTCTCTACGGCTAATGAGCAGCTCTCGGCAAGTGTTAAATTTCAGAGCTGCCCTTAAAAACCACATTTTAAGGGTGAATTTAAATTTTATTACTTATGGGTAACCCTGTCAATCTCCAATGCTTTTAACAGGATTGATTACGCCTACCCTGTTTTATTATTCATGTTTGAACTGCAAGGCACAATTGCCTATAATCCAGTTCCGATTTTTCAAAATCAAAAATTCTATTTTAATGATACAGTTTTTTTTTATCCTTTTTTCGCTAAGCATGATTTCGCCGTGTTTAGCCACCGAAATGTCCTCTTCCGAAGACATGAGTCTTATTCCTGCGGGGAAATCCCAAATGGGGAGCAAGAAATCTCTGTTGGAACTTAGACCCCACGACTTATTCAACACCGACCGGCACACTCTTGGCCCCGAAAACCCAGCCCATGAGGTCCAGCTCGATGCGTTTTATATAGACATTTTTGAAGTGAGCAATGAAAAATATAAAAAATATGTAGACGCGACTGGAACGAAAAAACCCCGGGGTTGGAAAAAACCTGATTTTAGCGGAGCCCTGCAACCCGTAGTGGGGGTTTCCTGGAAAGAAGCGGTGGCCTATTGCAAATGGAGCGGGAAAAGGCTCCCCACCGAAGCGGAATGGGAAAAAGCAGGCCGGGGCAAACGTCCAATCAAATACCCCTGGGGGGATTCCCCACCCAACTCAGAAAAACTGAACTATAACCAAGAGAAAATGAAAACCACCCCGGTAGGTTCCTACGAAAAAGGGAAATCAGATTATGGTGTTTATGATCTTTCCGGAAACGTTTCCGAATGGGTTCATGACTGGCATTTCCCAGAGTACTACTTGTTTTCTCCCAAAGAAAATCCGCAGGGCCCAGAAAAAGGACAATATAAAATCATCCGTGGGGGAAACTGGAGAAATAATGCTGATTATGTCGATCTGACTTACCGCAACGCGACCGCACCCAACGTAAGGAATGACACCGTGGGGTTTCGTTGTGCTAAAAACGCCTCCGCAAAATAAATACCACCACAAAAAATAGACTTTACAATTCAGGACTTTTGAGCAGGGACAGAATTCTATCCAGCAGGAGATCGGCAATATCCCGCTTGGGTTTGAGGGGAAGGTTTTCAATATTTTCATCCCTATCAATGATCGTCACTTGGTTGGAGTCGGATTGAAATCCGATTCCCGGAGCGCTAATATCGTTGGCAACAATGAGATCGAGATTCTTTTTTTTTAATTTCTCCAGGGCGCTCTCCACCAGGTTTTGGGTTTCCGCCGCGAAACCAACCACCAGCTTGCCTAAGTTGCGTTGTGCCACTTCCAGCAAAATATCTTTAGTGGGAACCAGTTTTAGAACCAAGCCCTCATTCCCCTGTTTTTTGATCTTTTCCTTTTCCAGTTTTTCCGGAGAAAAGTCGCCCACTGCGGCAGACATAATCAAAACATCGCAATTTTGAAGACACTCCTGAACCAAACTATTCATCTCGTCCGCCGTTTTACAAGGCTTAAAATTCACGCCCGACGGGGGCTTTAAAGAAGTGGGCCCGCTGATGAGAACCACTTCTCCTCCCCGGGTCTTTGCCTGCTCGGCAATCGCGTAGCCCATTTTCCCCGAAGAAGGATTAGACAGATATCGCACGGGATCGATAGGCTCGTGAGTAGGCCCGGCTGTTACGAGAAACCGCATGCCGTTCAAGTCATTACGCTGGTTAAAAAAACTCCTTATCTTTTCAAGAATAACGGAAGTGTCGGCCAAACGCCCTGGCCCGGTCACTCCACAAGCAAGTTCTCCATATTCGGGATCCACAAACTCCAGACCTCTTGATTTCAAGAGACCAATATTTTCCCTCACTGCAGGATGTCCCCACATCCCTTCATTCATAGCCGGGGCAATCAGTACCGAGCCTTTAAACGCCAAATACAAATTGGACAGGGCATCGTCCGCTAGGCCATGTGCCATTTTTCCCAGCATGGAGGCTGTGGCCGGAGCCACCACCAATAGGTCCGCATTCTCGGCAACACGGATGTGCTCCATATCTGCGGAGTTTTGCGAATCAAACAAGGTGTGATAAACCGGATTTCCGGATAGCGCCTCAAAAGTCAACGGGGTCACAAATTGTCCGGCATTGGCGCTCATTACGACTCTTACATCGGCCCCTTCTTTCACCAACAAGCGCAGTATTTCCACCGCCTTGTAGACAGCGATACCAGCAGAAACACCCAAAACAATTTTTGCGTTCTTCATTAATTCCTGCATGATTTTTATGAGGCCCCTAATTATAAGAAGAGCCCCTATTTTATGAAAGGTTATTCAATTATAAGTTCTAATCCCTGAGCAATCAATATTTTTAGTAGAACCAGGCGATTGACTTTTTACCTTTCATTACATAGAGTAATGCCATTATTCCCAGCAGGAACCTGGTCGTTGCCAACCCACTCAACACTCCCCGAGAAAGTAGCCGAAATCCTTCGGGATGCCAGGATATATTCATGAAACTTAAAATCCTTTTTGTTTCTGCCGAAGTCCATCCTTTCGCAAAAACTGGCGGACTGGCAGATGTCAGTGGGGCATTGCCTCCAGCCCTTTATAAACTCGGACACGACATCCGGGTCATCATGCCAAAATACTCCTGCACCTCCAAAGCGGGAAAAAGAATGCAAGCTCTCAAGGTGGATTTGGAACTCCCCGGCTTCAGCCAGAAAGGCACCCTGTTCCAGTCAGAACTGACTGATAGTGTCCCGGTTTACCTGATTGAACACGACGGCTACTATAACCGCGAACATATTTATGGCGAACCCGGCTCGGATTACCCCGACAGCTTGGAGCGGTTTGCTTATTTTTGCCGAGTCATCCTGGAAGCCGCTAAAAAACTTGACTTCAAACCGGACATCATCCATTGCAACGACTGGCACACCGGGCTGATCCCGGTATATTTAAAAACCGATCCCTGGTTTTCCCAAACAAAAACACTTTTCTCGATTCACAATCTCGGTTATCAGGGCAACTTCCCCTATTCCCAGTTGGTAACAACCGGACTAGACGAATCCTTGTTCAGGGAAGAAGGCATTGAATTTTATGGCCAAATCAGTTTTTTAAAAGGTGGGCTGATATTTGCCGACATTCTGACAACGGTGAGCCCCGCCTACAGCAAAGAAATCCAAACCCCGGAACTGGGTTTTGGCATGGAAGGGATTTTGCAAAAACGTTCCAACCAACTGCACGGAATTTTGAACGGGGTCGACTATACCGTATGGAACCCGGAAACCGACCCCTTGATTCCGACCAACTACGGCCCGCAATCTCTATCACAAAAAAAACAATGCCGAGAAGACCTGGTAAAAATGTTTTCACTCCGGCTCAATAAAAGGACACCCATTCTATGCATGATCACCCGGCTTTCGGAGCAAAAGGGGATCGACCTGATCCTGCAAGCCCGGGACGCGCTCGATGAAGAGGACGTAGCCTTATTGATCCTGGGGACGGGGGAAACCCGATACGAATCTTTTTTCCTGCAATGGAGCCAGGATCGGCCTGACCGCATCGCAACGGCATTGCGGTTTGACGAGCCCCCTGGGACATCGTATTCTTGCAGGCAGCGACAAGCTCCCCATGCCTTCCAGCTATGAACCTTGCGGACTCACCCAAATGTATGCTTTGAAATATGGAACGGTTCCTATAGTCCGAGACATCGGCGGCTTGAAAAATTCCATCCAGGAATTCAACGATAAAACGGGAAAGGGAACCGGGTTCAAATTTAAAGTTCCGAAGGCACAATATTTCCTAAAATCTCTGCAGAAAGCTTTATCCTGTTTTAACCAAATCAAAACTTGGAAAAAGCTGATGCTAAATGGGATGGCTAAAGATAATAGCTGGGAAGTTTCCGCCAAACAGTATTCACGTCTTTACCAGAAATCCCTTCGCTCCTGAAACATCGGTTCAACAAGGTGTTACCGTCTATCTCCAATGAACAACCCTGCCGCAAGCGGACGGAGTATCCTAAATGAAGTGTTATTTTAAAACCGGTGAGCCACCGGAGGCAGATAGCCAAGGCTCTAATTGAGCCGAGATGACTTTTTGCTATCCAGACAAAGCGATTTCTCATCGGCCCCACGCCGATTGGGGAATAAAACCCACTTGTGGGATTTACCGTTGCAAAAGAGGCC